>NZ_JBFTND010000036.1:0-74890 GCF_056397305.1 Cupriavidus sp. 05N40 | reverse complement strand
GCGCAGTACGTCGAGCTCGAAGCCGCGCACCTGTCCAGCTTCGAACAGACCGCGCGCTTCAACGACGCGCTGGCGCGTTTCCTGTCCGGCGAAGCGAAGCCGTCCAACGACAGCGAACGCTATGCCGCCGGCCTCGCCGTGCGCCGCGCCGTGCTCGGCAGCACCCACGTGGACCGCTCGCTGGCCCGGCTCACGCCGCTCAACGACGAATTCCAGAACCTCATCACGCGCTATGCCTGGGGCGAGATCTGGACCCGCGAAGGCCTGCCGCGCCATACGCGCAGCCTGCTCACCATCGCCATGATGGTGGCGCTCAACCGCAATGAAGAACTCAAGCTGCATCTGCGCGCGGCGGCGAACAACAAGGTAAGCCGCGAGGAGATCAAGGAAGTGCTGCTGCAGACGGCCATCTATTGCGGCGTGCCGGCGGCCAACTCGGCGTTCCATATGGCCGAGGAGGTGTTTGCGGCGGTGGATGCGGAGACGCGTGGGGAGTGAATCGACAAGGCTGATGGCAGAACCGTTGGCTGCCGCCAGTTAGCTCGCCCCATCGCGCCGGGATGGCTGGTGAAGAACCGCCCCGGCTTCCCGCTCCAGCGGATATTGCACGGATTGCGCCTTGCGCTGGCCTCAGTGGCAGTCCGGCGCGGCGGCCATGACGTTCCTTGCCGACGGTGCGGGAGCACGGTCCTTGCGAATGGCCCGGAAGCTGGCGAGCAGCAGCAGGCCGATCAGCGCCAGCACCGCGCCGAAACCGAAGTCTGCCGGAATGCCGCGGCCGTCCACGATACTGCCGCCCACGGACGAGCCCACCGCGATGGCAACCTGGATGATGCCGACGAACAGCGCCGAGCCTGCCTCTGGCAGGTCGGCGGTCGAGCGCTGGATCCATACGCTGAGGCATAGCGGAATCGCGCCGAACGCGATACCCCACGCCAGCACGACCGCCACCACCGCGGGCGTCGCATGCCGCAGCGCGGGCATCAGCAGCAGCGAGACCATCAGCATCACGATCATGGTCGCGAGTGACGCACCGAGGTTTCGCGCGACCGTGGTCGAGACGGCAAAATTGGCGAGAAAGCCGATGATGCCGAAGCCAAGCAGCACCCAGGTAATACCCTGCGCGCTGAAGTCGRCATATTCCTGGAGGAACGGGGCGATAAAGGTATAGGACGAGAAGTGGGCGCCGAACACGAAGGCGACCATGATCAGGCTCGTGCGCGAATGCGTGCGCCGCAGGAGCGCGAACAGATCGGCCAGGCGCAAGGCGGCTTTCGAGGGCAGCGATGGCACCAGCATCGCCTGGGCTGCCAGGGCCACGGCCACCAGTACGCCGGTCGCCATGAACGATGCGCGCCAGGACGCAAGATTTGCGATAAAGGTGCCCAGCGGTACCCCGATCACGGTGGCGAAGGTCACGCCAGCCAGGATCATCGCGGTGGCTCTCGGTGCTTCATGGGGCTGTACCAGCCTGCCTGCCGCGGCCAGCGCGAGCGTCCAGAAGCCGCCCAGGCTCGCGCCCAGCAGGGCGCGCCCGATCAGCATGACCGCGAAGCTGGGCGCAAACGCCGAGATCAGGTTCGATGCCAGCAAAAGCACCGAAAGCGCGAGCAGGATGTGGCGCCGGTCGATACGCCCGGCGCCCAGCATCATGCCGGGCGCGGAGATGGCGGCCAGTACGCCGGGAATCGTCACCATGAGTCCCGCGGTGCCCGGCGTCACGCCGAATTCCGCGGCGACCTGCGGCAATAGCCCGACCGGCAGGAACTCCGTCGTCACGAACGCAAACGCGCCGACGGTTACCGATCCGACTGCCAGCCATGCCCGCGAGGGCGAGTGAATGCCGGGATCTTTCATTGGGTCACCCGCCGGGTGACTGCCTTCCATCATCATGAGTCTGCTCGTCTGCTACGGATCTGAGGGGGCGTGCCCCGAAAGACCGGCAACATACCATCGATGTGCGCGTTGCGCTGGCGGCCCGCAAATAGCGCCCTAATCCCAGGTCTTCGTGAGGGTCTTCATCGAATTGACATAGATGGCCAGCGACACCGCCGCCCAGCTGTGGACCTGCGTTCCTGCCGGGGATCCGGAGTTCGCGGTGCGCGATGGCCAGGGATGCCGAGGGATCCTCAAGCCGTTTCCGCTACCCTGATCTCCGCCAGCAGCTTCTTCAGTTCCGGCACGCAGGATCCGCAGTTGCCGCCGGCCTTCACGCACGTGGTGATTTCCGCCGGGGTCTTGAGGTCGTGCTTGCGCACCGCGTCGCAGATCGTGTTGCGGCCCACGCCGAAGCACGAGCACACCGTAGGGCCGGCATCCGCGCCTTTCTCCATGGGCTGGCCCAGCAGCAGTCCGATGCGGTCGGCGTCTTCGAGATGGTCCTTGCCGAACAGCGTGGAGAGCCATGCGCGCGAGGGCAGCTCGGGCCGGGTGGAGATGTAGATGCAGGTCTGCAGGCGGTCGTCGACCACGTGGCCGGCGTGGTAGATGCCGGCGGTGCGGTCTTCGTACTCGATCCAGTCGGCATCGGGGTCGGTGATGCCGAGCAGGGCGCGGGCCCAGGCGGCACGGTCTGCGATGTTTTCGCGGCCGGCGAATTCGTAGCGCTGGAACTGGCGGCCCTGCACGCGCGTCCAGTAGGTGAGGGTGTCGGCCGGCAGTGCTTCGCGGCTGAGCACGAAGCCGTGCCACGACACGCGGAATTCCTCCACGCGCACCGGGGTGTGCTTGAACTCGGGCTCGCCGGAGACGGGGTCGACCACGGGGTTGACGAGGGCGCCGACGCGCGCGTCCGAGCTGAACTGATTGTTCCAGTGGATCGGCACGAACACGCTGCCGCGCGGGATGCCGCCGCTGTGTTGCACGCGCGCGACCATGGCGCCCCAGCGGGTGGAGACCCGGGCGAGCTTGCCTTCGCCCACGCCGCACAGCAATGCGTCCTGCGGATGCATGTCGACGAAAGGCTCGGCGATGTGGTCGGCCAGCTTGGGCGATTTGCCGGTGCGCGTCATGGTATGCCACTGGTCGCGCACGCGGCCGGTATTGAGCACCAGCGGGAAATCGTCGTCGGTGGCGTGGACCGGCGCACGCGGTGCCGTGGCGACGAAGCGCGCGCGCCCGTCAGGATGGGCGAAGCGGCCGTCGGCGAACAGACGGGCCGTGCCGGAGGGGCCTTGCAGGCCCTGCGAGGCGGCCGTCACCGGCCATTGCACGGGGGCGAGCGCATCGAACTGCTGGCGGCCCATGCCGGCCAGGCCAGCGATGTTGAAGGCGCGATGGGCGAGCGTGGCGTCTTCGGCAGCGCCGCTGCCGGTGTTGCGGTAGGCGCTCAGGCGGGCATGCTCGTCGAAGATCTCGTGCGGCCCGGCGTAGTGGAACCCGTCGAAGCCCATGCGCGTGGCCACCTCGCACAGGATGCGCCAGTCGGCGCGGGCTTCGCCCGGTGCGGGCAGGAAGGCCCGCTGGCGCGAGATGCGGCGCTCGGAGCTGGTGACGGTGCCGTCCTTCTCGCCCCAGCCCAGCGCGGGCAGGAGCACCTGCGCGGCGTCGTTGGTGTCGGTGCGCAGCATGATGTCGGAGCTGACCACCAGCTCGCATGCGGCCAGCGCGCGGCGGGCCTGGTCGGCGTCCGGCAGGCTCACCACCGGGTTGGTGGCGATGACCCACACGGCCTTGACGCGGCCTTGCTCGATGGCTTCGAACAGCTCCACCGCCTTGAGGCCGGGCTTGTCCGCGATGGCGGGCGAGCCCCAGAACGACTGCACGATCTCGCGATGCTGCGGGTTGGCCAGTTCCATGTGCGCGGCCAGCATATTGGCCAGGCCGCCGACTTCGCGCCCGCCCATGGCGTTGGGCTGGCCGGTCAGGGAGAACGGCCCCATGCCGGGCCGGCCCAGGCGGCCGGTGACCAGGTGGCAGTTGATGATGCTGTTGACCTTGTCGGTGCCGGCCGATGACTGGTTGACGCCTTGCGAGAAGGCGGTGACCACCTTGGGCGTGGCGGCGAACATTTCGTAGAACGCGCGCAGCGCTTCGGGGTCGAGCTTGCAGGCCCTGGCGACCTTGGCCAGGTCGGTGCAGTCCGGGCCAGCCGCGGCGAGCGCATCGTCCAGCCCGCTGGTGTGCCCGGCGATGAATGCCGCATCCGCGGCGCCGTGCTGCGCCAGGTAGTGCAGCAGGCCGTTGAACAGCCAGACATCGGTGCCGGGCTTGATGGGCAGGTGCAGGTCGGCCAGCTCGCAGGTGGCGGTGCGGCGCGGGTCGATCACCACCAGCTTCATGCCGGGGCGCGCTTCCCTGGCCCTGGACAGACGCTGGAACAGGATGGGATGGCACCATGCGGTGTTGGAGCCGACCAGCACGACGAGGTCGGCCAGTTCCAGGTCTTCGTAGTTGCCCGGCACCAGGTCTTCGCCGAAGGCGCGCTTGTGCCCGGCCACGGCAGACGACATGCACAGGCGCGAGTTGGTGTCGATATTGGCGCTGCCGATGAACCCTTTCATCAGCTTGTTGGCGATGTAGTAGTCCTCGGTCAGCAACTGGCCGGAGACATAGAGGGCCACGGCGTCCGGGCCGTGCTCGGCGATGATGTCCTTGAAGCCTTGCGCCACCTTGTCCAGGGCGTGATCCCACGATACCTGCGTCAGCGCGCCGTCGGCGCCGCGCACCTGCGGATGCAGCAGGCGGCCTTCGAGCCCGGTGGTTTCGGCCAGGGCGGAGCCCTTGACGCACAGGCGGCCCTGGYTGGAGCCGTGGCTGGCGTCGCCGGCCACTTCGACGCTGCCGTCGTCATGGCGCGTGGCACGCACGCCGCAGCCCACGCCGCAATAGGGGCAGGTGGTATCGGTGACGACGGACGAAGCGCCGGCCGGCGGCGCGGCCGGGGAACCGGTGGAAAGGATGACGGGGATATCGGACAGGTTCACGGTGGCGCGCTCGTTGCTAACGGTAAATCGGATGCCAGGGGGAGCGGCGCTCAGGCCGCCAGCGCCTCGCATTGCGCGCGGCCGAACAGCAGGCGCTGGCGCATGGCGCCGACCGGCTCGCCGCTCTGGATCAGGTCGAAGTACCAGGGGCCGTCCTGCACGTCGCCGTACAGCACCGCGCCGACCAGGCGCCCGCCCTGCAGCACCAGCCGCTTGTAGACGCCGCGGCGCGCATCGCGCATGACCAGGTCTTCGCTGCCTTCGCCGCCGATGAAGTCGCCGGCGGAGTAAAGGTCCACGCCGGTCACCTTGAGCTTGGTCGCGGTGGCCTGCTGCACGTAGCGGCGGTGCCCGGCCCCGGCCAGGTGCGCGGCGGCCACGCGGGCCTGGTCCCAGATCGGCGCCACCAGGCCGAAGGTGGCTTGGCGGTGCTGCACGCATTCGCCCACGGCGTACACGCGCGGATCGAAGCTCTGCAGCGTATCGTCGACCACGATGGCGCGCTCGCAATGCAGGCCTGCCTGCCGGGCCAGCTCGATATTGGGGCGCACGCCGGCGGTCATGACCACCAGGTCGGCGGGAATGCTGGTGCCGTCCTTGAAGCATACGCCGGTGACGCGGTCCTCGCCCAGGATGCTGCTGGTATGGGCGTTGAGCAGGAACTGCAGGCCCTTGCGCTCGAGCGCCTGCTTGAGCAGTGCCGCGGCGGGTGCGTCGAGCTGGCGCTCCATCAGGCTGTCGGYCATGTGCACCACGCTCACTTCCATGCCCTGGCGCATCAGGCCGTTGGCGGCCTCCAGGCCGAGCAGGCCGCCGCCGATCACCACCGCGCGGCGGTGGTTGCGTGCGGCGGCCAGCATGGTTTCCACGTCCTGGATGTCGCGAAAGGCGATCACCCCGTCGAGCTGGTGGCCGGGCACCGGGATGATGAAGGGCTTGGAGCCGGTGGCCAGCAGCAGGCGGTCGTAGCGCACCTCGCGCCCGGATTGCGAGCGCACCAGCCGGCGCGGGCGGTCGATGGCCACCACCGGGTCGCCGGCCAGCAGCTCGATGCCGTTCTGCTCGTACCACTCGCGCGTGTTGAGCATGATGTCGGCGATGGTCTTCTCGCCGGCCAGCACCGGCGAGAGCAGGATGCGGTTGTAGTTGCCGTGCGGCTCGGCGCCGAACACGGTGATGTCGTAGAGATCGGGCGCCAGCTTGAGCAGCTCCTCGACCGTGCGCATGCCGGCCATGCCGTTGCCGACGACCACCAGGCGGGGCTTGTGGCCTGCACTGACGCGACCGGCACTCATGCGGCCACCCAGACCTTGCCGTCATGCACGCGGGCAGGGTAGGCCGCGACCGAGTGCTCCGGCGCTTCCAGGCATTCGCCGGTGCGCAGGTCGAAATGCTGCTTGTAGATCGGYGAGGCCACCACCACGCGCTCGCCCAGGCTGCCCACCAGGCCGCGCGACAGCACCGCGGCATTGGCGTTGGGGTCGTAGTTGGAGATGGCGTATACCTGATCGTCCGCGCCCGCGCCGATGCGGAACACGGCGATCTGTGCCTTGTCCACCAGCGCGCACACGCCGGTATTGGGCACGATGTCGCGCAGGGCGCAGATGGCGGTCCAGGTTTCGCTGTGGTGGGCTTGGCTCATGATGTTTTCCTTGGCGTTGGCGCGTTGGTTGTGGGGCACGGCCGGTCAGGCTGCCTTGACGATCACCGGGATCTGTTCGAGCCTGGAGCGATGCAAGATCCGTTCCTCGGGCGTGGCGGGGCGGATCTGGCCGCGCTCCTCCATGAAGACCAGGTTGTCGTCGCGCAGGTCGCTGTTGACGAAGTGGCGGAAGCGCTTGCGTGTTTCCGGGTTGGTCACGGCCAGCTTCCATTCGTCCTCGTAGGTGTCGACCACGTGCTGCATCTGGGCTTCGAGTTCTGCGCCGATGCCCAGGCTGTCTTCCAGCACCACGGCCTTGAGGTAGTCCAGGCCGCCTTCGAGGTTGTCGCGCCAGGTGCTGGTGCGCTGCAGGCGGTCCGCCGTGCGCACGTAGAACATCAGGAAGCGGTCCACGTAGCGCAGCAGCGTGGCGCGGTCCAGGTCGCTGGCCAGCAATTCGGCGTGGCGCGGCTTCATGCCGCCGTTGCCGCACACATAGAGGTTCCAGCCGCGCTCGGTGGCGATGATGCCCACGTCCTTGCCCTGCGCCTCGGCGCATTCGCGGGTGCAGCCGGAGACGCCGAACTTGATCTTGTGCGGGGCGCGCAGGCCCTTGTAGCGGTTCTCGATCTCGATGGCCAGGCCAACCGAGTCGTCCACCCCATAGCGGCACCAGGTCGAGCCCACGCACGACTTCACGGTGCGCAGCGACTTGCCGTAGGCATGGCCGGATTCGAAGCCGGCCGCGATCAGCTCTTCCCAGATCATCGGCAGCTCTTCCACGCGCGCGCCGAACATGTCGACGCGGGCGCCGCCGGTGATCTTGGTGTACAGGCCGTATTTCTTGGCGACCTGGCCCACCGCGATCAGGCCGTCGGGCGTGACTTCGCCGCCCGGCATGCGCGGCACCACCGAGTAGGTGCCGTCTTTCTGGATATTGCCCAGGAAGTAATCGTTCGAGTCCTGCAGGCTGGCGTGCTCTTCCTTGAGCACGAACTCGTTCCAGCACGAGGCCAGGATGCTCGCCACGGTCGGCTTGCAGACGTCGCAGCCCAGGCCCGTGCCGTGCGCCGCCAGCAGCTCGCCGAAGGTCTTGAAGCCACCCACGCGCACCAGGTGGTAGAGCTCCTGGCGCGAGTAGGCGAAGTGTTCGCACAGGTGGTTGTTCACCGCCAGGCCCTGCTTCTTCATCTCGGCCTTCATCACCTGCGTGACCAGCGGCACACAGCCGCCGCAGGTGCTGCCGGCCTTGGTGCAGCTCTTGAGCGCGCCGATGGTGGTGGCGCCGTCGCGCACGGCAGCGCAGATGTCGCCCTTGGAGACGTTGTTGCACGAGCAGATCTGCGCCGCATCGGGCAGCGCGTCGGCGCCCAGGCCCGGCTTGGCCTGGCCGTCGGAAGCCGGCAGGATCAGGAATTCGGGCGACTCGGGCAGCTCGATCTTGTTGAGCATCATCTGCAGCAGCGTGCCGTATTCCTCGGCGTCGCCCACGAGCACGCCGCCCAGCAGGTACTTGCCGCAATCGGACACCACCAGCTTCTTGTAGACCTGCTTGCGCTCGTCGGTGAACTGGTAGGCACGGCTGCCGGGGGCATTGCCATGCGGGTCGCCAAGGCTGGCCACGTCCACGCCCATCAGCTTGAGTTTGGTGCTCATGTCGGCGCCCGCGAACTCGGCCTGGTGGCCCAGCAGGTGCTTGGCCGCCACGCGCGCCATGTCGTAGCCGGGTGCGACCAGGCCGTAGATCTTGCCTTGCCACAGCGCGCATTCGCCAATGGCGTAGACGTCCGGGTCCGAGGTCAGGCACTGGTTGTCCACGGCGATGCCGCCGCGCTCGCCCACGGCCAGGCCGGCCGCGCGCGCCAGTTCGTCGCGTGGGCGGATGCCGGCCGAAAAGACGATCATGTCGGTTTCGAGGTGGCTGCCATCGGCGAAGTTCATGCGATGGGTGCCTTGCTCGCCGTCGACGATCTCCACGGTGTTCTTGCGCGTGTGCGTGGTGACGCCCAGGTCTTCGATCTTCCGGCGCAGCATCTCGCCGCCGCCGTCATCCACCTGCACGGCCATCAGGCGCGGGGCGAATTCCACCACATGGGTCTGCAGGCCCAGGTCGCGCAGCGCCTTGGCGCATTCCAGGCCGAGCAGCCCGCCGCCCACCACCACGCCGGTCTTCGAGCGGGCGCCGCATTCCTGCATGGCTTCCAGGTCTTCGATGGTGCGGTAGACGAAGCAATCCTTGCGGTCCTTGCCCGGCAGCTGCGGCACGAAGGGGTAGGAGCCGGTGGCGATGATGAGCTTGTCGTAGGACAGGGTCTCGCCGTTGGACACCGTGACCGTCCTGGCCGCGCGGTCGATGACGGTGGCGCGGGCGTTCAGGCGCAGCAGCATGTTGCTGCGCTCGAAGAAGCCGGCTTCCACCAGGGACAGATCCTCGGCGGTCTTGCCGGCGAAGAATTCCGAGAGGTGCACGCGGTCGTAGGCCGGGCGCGGCTCCTCGCACAGGACGGTGACCTCCAGGTCTTGCGAACCGGCTTCGGCCAGGCATTCCAGGAATTTGTGGCCGACCATGCCGTGGCCGATGATGATCAGTTTCATGATGGTTTCCTTGTTCTGTGGGGCCGGGGAGCCGTGGCCGTGCTGTGCTGTGTTTTCTGGGACCGAATTCGTTGCGGCGGCGGCTCAGGAGTTGGAGCCGGCCAGTGCGCTGTCGAACAGGGCTTGCTCGCTGGCCKTGTGTTCGGCCGAGAAGCGCACGGCGATCGCGCACAGGGCCGAGACGATGGCCGCCGCGCCGAGCACGGTGAGCGTCTGCTGCAGGTTGCCGCCCAGGCCCTTCATCAGGAACCCGGCCGCCACCGCGCCCACATTGCCGCCGGCGCCAATGATCCCGGCCACGCCGCCGAGCGCCTTGCGGTCGATGAAGGGCACCAGCGCGTAGGTGGCGCCGCAGGCCATGTGGGTGAACAGGCCGAAGCCCAGCATGGCCACCACGGCCGCCGCCACGCTGTGGGCCTGTGCGAACCACAGCAGGCCCAGGCCTTCGCCGAGGATCAGCACGAACAGCAGGGTGGAGCGCGCATCCAGGCCGCGGCGCAGGGCTGCCTTGTCCGACAGCCAGCCGCCCAGGGCGCGGGCGAACAGCGCGAGCAGGCCGAAGCTGGCGGCGGCCAGGCCGGCGCTGCTGAGCGACAGGCCGAAGTGGTCCACGTAATAGGTGGCGGCCACGTTGTGGATGAAGATCTCCACGCCGAAGCAGGCGCCGTAGGTGATGAACAGCATCCAGACGCGGTAGTTGGCGCTGGCGGCCTTGAAACTGGCCCAGCCGCCTTTCTTGCCGCTGTCCACGCTGATGCCTTGCTTGCGCAGGTCGGCGAAATCGCCTTGCGGGCAGTCCTGGGTGAACTTCCAGTAGAGCACCGCCATGATCAGCATCAGCACGCCCGGCACCAGCAGCGCGAGGCGCCAGCCCATGGCGTGGTTCACGCCCAGCATCAGGATCGCGCCCAGCAGCAGCGGCATCATGGCCTGCGCGGCGCCGCCGCCGGCATTGCCCCAGCCCGCGGCCGCGGCGTTGGCCGTGCCCACCACGTTGGGGGCGAACATCACCGAGGTGTGGTACTGCGTGATGACGAAACTCGCGCCCACCGCGCCGATCAGCAGGCGGAAGAACAGGAAGGTCTCGTAGCTCTGCGCCATCGCCACGCCGAGCACGGGAATCGCGCCGAGCGCCAGCAGGCCGGTATAGGTGCGGCGCGGGCCGAAGCGGTCGCACAGCGGGCCGACGACCAGGCGCACGAGGATGGTCACCGCGACCGCGGCAATATTGATATTGGCGATCTGGCCGGGAGTCAGGCCAAATTCACCCTTGAGCACCGGCATCAGCGGCGCGCACGCGAACCACGCGAAAAAGCACACGAAAAACGCCATCCAGGTCAGGTGGAAGGCGCGCATCTGCGGGGTGCGCAGGCTTAGCAGTTCGATGCGGGTGGCTTTGCCGGTCATCATGGCTCCAGAAAAACAAAGGGCGTCCCGCGAACCGGTCATGAAGACCGGTCAGGGGACGCCGTTGTCCTGGCGGCAGCGATAAAGACCGCTGCCGCCGCGTATGGGGTGAGCGGGCCGCCGTTGGTCCGCTCGCGTTCTATTGAGCAAGCGCTGTGCCAGCGGCGGATGTGATGGCGAGCGGGGGTTTTGGCGGGAAAGGCGCCTTCAGCGGCGGCGAAGATGCGCCGCGTTGGGGCAATTGCTTCGGCGCAGCACGTTCATGGTGCAGTGCGGTGGGCGAGGGCGGTGCGCGCCGGCGAACCCAAGCTGGTGCATGGGCCGGCGTCGCCGGGGCGCGCTAGGCGCGGGTCGGGCCGGCCGCCAGGGCGGCGTTTTTGCCGTCGGCGGCGGGATTGTCCTCGCGTTGCACGCGGGTGATGGCGATATCGTTGGGTCGCACCAGCTCGTCCGCGTCGTCCACGAGCGCGGCGCGCACCCGGCGGCCTGCGGGCGTGAGCAGTTCCACCGGGCCCTGGCCGCAGGGCGCCAGGTGGCGGTCGCCCCATTGCATCAGGCCCACGATCACGGGAATCAGCTCCACCGCGGCGCGGGTAGGGCGATATTCGAAGCGCTCCCGCTCGCCTGGCTCGCGGTAGCTGACCTTGCGCAGGATGCCGGCCTCGCTCAGCGTCTTGAGCCGCGCGGAGAGCACGGCGGGCGAGCACTGCAGGCGTTCGAGGAAGTCGTCGAAGCGGCGGATGCCGTGAAACACGTCACGCAAGATCAGGATCGTCCACTTCTCGCCGACAAGGCCGAGCGTGGCAGCGATCGAACAGTTCTGGAGTTCTTCGGCATTGAGGCGCATGGGACCAGCATAGCAGCCTGACTTCATTTGCAAAAGTCAGGGTATAGCCTATACTCCTAACTACGAAAACTGTAGTCAGGAGCCGGTGATGCCGTCGTCACAAGATTCGAATGCCCACGCCGGCTGCCCGGAATGCGCGCAAGCCTGGATGCTGGCCGGGGGCGAACGGGTCGTGGTGCGCGCCGTGCGCGCGGCCGACGCGGAGCGCGAGCGCGCCTTCGTCCAGGCCCTGTCGCGTGAAAGCCGTTACTACCGCTTCCTGACCGGCGGGCGCATTTCGGACGAGGTGATCAGCCGTTTTGTCGAGAACGATGCCGGCCTGGCGCTGGTGGTGACGGCGCAAATCGATGGCGCGCCCGTGATCGTGGCCAACGGCAATTACGTGGTGACGCACGGCGGGGTGGCTGAGTTCGCCGTGGCGGTGGCCGACGACTGGCAGGGCAAGGGCCTGGGCCGCCGGCTGATCTCGCGCCTGCGTGATGCCGCCGCTGCCGCGGGCCTGCGCCTGCTGCGTGGCGACGTGCTCAGCGAGAACCGCCGCATGCTGGCGCTGATGCGCGAATTCGGCTTCTCCAGCCGGCGCAACCCTGAAGACAATCTGCTGCACGAGGTGAGCCTGGTGCTGCGCGCCTCTGTCTTCACGGACGCGGTGCCCGCCACCGCCCGCGCGGCGGACTGAATTCCCGGCCTAGGCTTCGGCGGTGCCGCGCTTGCGCGTGCCAGCCGTGGCGGTGCAGCCCACCGATGCGATGATGATGCTGGCGATGGCCAGCCATTGCTGCGTGTTCAGTGTCTCGTGCAGGAACACCAGCCCGGCCAGCGCGCCCATCGCCGGCTCCATGCTCAGCAGGATGCCGAAGGTCCGGCGAGGCAGGCGCTTGAGCGCCACCATTTCCAGCGAATAGGGAATCGCGCTGGATAGCAGCCCCACCGCCAGCCCCGCCAGCAGCAGCGCGGGGCTGAACATGGCCGTGCCCGCATGCGCCAGCCCGAAGGGCAGCACCACCAGCGCCGCCATGGTCAGCCCCAGCGAGGTAGCCTGGCCACCGTGCGCATTGCCGGCCATCTGGCCGAAGATGATGTACAGCGCCCAGCCCACGCCCGCTGCCAGCGCATAGCCGATGCCCACCGGGTCCAGCACGGCCACGTTCTGCCCGAGCGGCAACAGCAGCAGCAAGCCTGCCACCGCAAAGGCAATCCAGAGAAAGTCGATGGCCCGCCGCGACGAGGACACCGCCACCGCCAGCGGCCCGGTGAACTCGACGGCGATCGCCAGCCCGAGCGGCACCGTGCGCAGCGACATATAGAACAGCAGGTTGGTCGCGCCCAGCGCCGCGCCATACAGTGCGATCACGCGCGCATTGGCCAGGCTCAGCGGCATCCGCCACGGACGCCACACGCACAGCAGGATCAAGGCCGAGAAACTCACGCGCAGCGCGGTGGTGCCCTGGGCGCCGAGCGCGGCGAACAGGCTCTTGGCAAACGAGGTACCGATGCAAAGCGATGCCATGGACCCGATCAGCGCCAGCACGGCGATCAGGGTTGCACTCTGTTTCAGGCGGTTCAGCGGCAATTGGGGCTCTCAGGCGGGGGAGGTGCCGGCAGCTTGCGGCGCCGGCGAGCCCAGCATCTTGAACGATCTGGCGGCGAATGGCTAGGCCGCCGGTGCGCGGGCATCCCGCGTGGTGGTCATGCGGCGCAGCTATCCGGCCGCGCGCGGCTTCGATCTGGCGCATCCGCATGTGCTGGTGTCGGGCCGCGGCGATATCCACTGCCCGCTCGACGATGCGCTGGCGGCACGGGGCGTGGCGCGGCGCAGAAAAAGGGCCCGGGCGCCGCATCGTGGATGCCAACGATGATCCTTGGCAGCTTGCCCAAACGCTGATCCGGGAGCCGGCAGGCGTGCAACAGGATGCTTTGGCGCGGCGCGAGGTTTGCAGCGGGCCCAAGCGCTGTCTATGGTGGTGGAGGGCGCCGGCCCGGCTCGCCGGCGCGCCGGCATGCGCCAGGTTCGCATCCGTTCGCATCCGCTCGCATTCGCTCGCAACCGTTCCGTCTCCAGGAGAACCAGCATGGCATCGTCCGCTTCCCCCCGACGCGTCGTGATCACCGGCGCGGCCGGCGCGCTCGGCCGCGCCGTCACCGAGGCGTTCGCCGACGAAGGGGCGCGCCTGGCCCTGATCGACCGCGACGCCGAAGCCTTGCGAGCCCATGCGCCGGTGGCGCAGGCCGCCGACTGGCACTTGCTGCTGGCAGCCGACGTCACCTCGCCGGACAGCATGGCCGAAGCCGCGCGCGGCATTCTCGATGCCTTCGGCGGCATCGATGTCCTGGTCCACGTGGCCGGCGGCTTCGAGATGGGCGAGCCCACGCACGCGCTGAGCCGCGAGTCGTGGCTGCGCATGATGGACCTCAACGCATGGTCGCTGGTCGCGGTGACGCAGCACTTCATTCCCGCCATGCTCGCGCAGCACGCCGGCAAGGTCGTCGCCGTCTCGGCCCGGGGCGCGGTGCACGGCACCGCCGCGATGGGCGCCTACGCTGCCTCCAAGAGCGCGCTGCAGCGCCTGGTGGAAAGCCTGTCGCACGAAGTCCGGCAGGCCGGCATCAACGTCAACAGCATCGCGCCGAGCATGCTCGACACGCCCGCCAACCGGCGCGCCATGCCACATGCCGATACGGCGGCCTGGGTATCGACCGCAGCGGCGGCTCGCGCGGTAGCTTACCTGGCGTCTGACGGCGCGCAGGCCATCCATGGCCAGCATCTGGTGCTGGATGGGTTGAGCTGAAGCGGCGGCATCCCCGTCTGCGCCCTGGCACGGTGGCGCACGCAAAGCCTCATTTGCGCCCGGTCGCCGCGATACCCGCAGCGGGCCTCCCGCCGGCGTCTACCGCCGCGCCTGCGCGCGGCTACGCGCGCCCGCGCCGCGCCAGTGGCAGCGTCGCCAGCCGCGCCAGCACCACGGCGCGCATGCCTTCCGGTGCCGGCAGCGAGTCCAGCAAGGCCGGCCAGCGCTCATGCGCCATGGCGACCGCGTCTTTCACCGCGGCGGTGGCGATGCGCTCGGCGATCCTGGCTTCGCGCGCGAAGTCGCGGTAGGTCTGCAGGGTCTGTTCGCGCTGCAGGCGGTCGATGGCGACGTTCTGGCCGAAGCCGGCAAAGCCGGGCAGGGCGGCCACGCTGACGATATCGTAGGCGGGAGACAACTCGGGGGCGACGCCGTTGCGGTAGAGGAAGGAGAAATTCTTCAGGTGGGCGTCGCTGTTGCCAAGCAGCGTGTTGACGGCCTGGCGGATGAAGAACTGGCGTACGTCCTCGATGCCCCGCACGCTAAGCCGTTCCAGCAGTTGCACCAGCGCGGCGTAGGCATCGTGGCCGGCGTATTTGCGGCTGGGCATGCGCGTCAGCAGCTGGCAGCCGTCCTCGGCGTGCACGCGGCCGCCCGGCTCGCGGTCGAAGCGGTCCACGGCGAGGAAATGCAGGTGCGCGCCGAGCGCCTCTGCCAGGCCGTCGACTTCGATGGCGGCCAGTGGCACGGGCCGGCAGGGCGCCACCGCCACGCCGGCGGCCTGCGCCAGCTGCATCGATACATATTCGTTGAAAATCTGGCTGTCGTCGTTGCGCGCGGGCAGCTTGGCGATCAGGTCGGAGAGGTGGCCGTGGGTGGGCAGCGTGTAGCGCTTGCCGGTGTGCGCGGTGGACAGCGCAAGCTTGTTCTGCACGCCCGAAACCGAGGCCGCGCCTTCGGTGGCGCCTTCGATCACGGCAATCTCGAGATTGTCTGCGCCGCCGGTCACGCCCACGGTGCGCACATGCTCCGGCAGCGCGTCGATGGGCGCCGGGCGCACCACCACCGCGCCGGGCAGGTCGTCGCCGGCGGCGGCCAGGATGCCGAAGTCGTCGCGGTCCTCCGCGTGCTGGCGGGTGGCTTCCAGGCGCTTGCGCAACTCGCTCTCGGGCAGCAGGCCCGCGAAGTAGGGCGGCAGTGCGCCGTTGGTGTTGTAAAGCGCCGGATGAAAAGGATTGGACAGTACCGTGGCGGTCAGCGCTTCGTTGCCCGGGAAGGTCAGCGACAGGCTCAGCGTGGGCCGCAGCGCATCGCCGCGGAACGCCTCGGCCGGCACGAAGCGGCAGGTACGCCCGACCTCGCACAAGTGTCCGCACAGCACACCGTGCAGATGCACTTCCAGATAGCGCGGCCGCAGTCCGGCACTCACGAATCCTGCTCCAGGAACATTTCCACGGAAGTCCTGGCCTCGCGGTCGGGGCCACTGTCCTTGCCCTCGAGCAGGCGCCGCACGGCCAGCAGATGCTCGCGCGGCACCAGCACCCATTCCGCATCGAGCGCCGCGCCCACCGCCGCCAGCGTGGAGGCGCGCACATCGTTCCTGCCACTGAGCGCCGTGGTCAGGTTCGATGGCGCCATGCCGATCAGCCGGGCGACGTCGACCAGCGACGCCTTGCGCGCGGCGCGGCGCGCCTGAAGTTGTTCATAGAATGATGCCATGACATAGTTATAGGCAAAAATATATGAAATAGCATAACAGATCGCTTGGTATAGCTATGATATCTCATAATATTTTTGTAAAAACTATGTCATGGCATATTGATGCAAGTGCCTTATTGTGCGCGACAGAGCACGTTACCTTTCCTGCCTCCCGCTCAGGCTGCGGCCTTGGCTGCCGCGTTTTCCGTCGCCTGTTCCGCCGCCTGTTCCGCCGCCTGTTCGCTGCGGTTCATCTGGGTGGCGTTGTAGTTGACGATGCGGCCGCTTTCCGGCTCCACGCCAATGCGGCCGGTGAGCGTTTCGAGCGGACGGCCGTATAGGTGGAAGTGCAGCGTGGGCGCATCGCCCACGACGTGGATGCTGTGGATGTCCTGCGCCAGGAAGCTGATCGGCGCGCCGGAACGCACGACCTGCTCGCGCTCGAGCACCAGGGTGGCGTGCCCGGGATCRCTGCCATCGTCGGTGCGGCGATAGACGCGGTTGAGTTCGTCGCCCTGCACGGCCACGATCACCGCCCAGGTGTCGTGGTTATGCGGGATGGTTTTCTTGCCGGGCACGATGGAGTTGAGGTAAAGCGCGGGCAACTGGCCTTCGCCGCTGAGGCGATAGCGTGTGGAGGTAGCAACGCCGTCGCCAGGCGGCGGAAAATCGGCGAAGCTGAACAGGTCTTGTCTCCCGGCCAGTTTCTGCAGGGCGTGGGTCACGCGCTCCAGCGTGGCGCGGTCCACATCATGGTGCGCTGTCAGTGCACGGACTTCGGCAAGGGTGGTGGCGATGGCGGCGTCGCGCTGGCTCTGTGTGGTCATGGGGGATCCTTGGTCGTGGCGAGGGCACCACTCTAAAGAGAGTGCGGCCGGCGCAGAAGGAACAATATCGCCGAAGCATATGCATTCTGCCGGGCCGCCTGGCTTGCGCGATTCTCCGCATGACCAATGGCGGAAACCTTCGTTGGCAACGCATCGGCGTGGCCCTTACAGTGGTCCGCTCGCCCGTGCGGCACCGTGCCATTCCTACTTGCCATGACCATCACCGACCTGACCCCGACCCTTGCCGACGACCTCGACGGCGGCAGCGCCGCCGCGCCCGCATCCATCCGCCAGCCGCTCATCAGCCCGGCGGCGCTCAAGGCCGCCATTGCCGGTGGCGGCGAACTGGCCGTGCTGGATGCGCGCGAAGAGGGCGCCTTCGCGCGCGAGCATTTGCTGTTCGCCGTGCCCGCGCCGCTGGGCCGGCTCGCGGTCCTGATCGACCGCCTGGTGCCGCGCCGTAGCACGCGCATCGTCGTCACCGACCTTGCCGAAGACATCGCCCACGCGGCGGCGGCCAGGCTGCTGCGTTTCGGCTACACCGACGTGTCGGTGCTCGCGGGCGGCACGCGTGGCTGGCAGGCCGCGGGCTACGAAGTGTTCAGCGGCACCAACGTGCCGAGCAAGGCGTTCGGCGAAGTTATCGAGCACGAGCTGCACACGCCGTGGATCACCGCCGAAGCGCTGCACCTGCACCAGCAGCGCGGCGACAACGTGGTGGTGGTGGACAGCCGCCCGCTCGCGGAATTCCAGAACATGAGCATTCCCGGCGCGGTGGATTGCCCCGGCGCCGAACTGGTCTACCGCATCGGCGAGATCGCGCCCGATCCCGAGACGCTGGTGGTGGTCAACTGCGCCGGCCGCACGCGCAGCATCGTCGGCGCGCAGACGCTGATCAATGCCGGCATTCCCAACCGCGTGGTGTCGCTCAAGGACGGCACCATGGCATGGCTGCTGGCCGGCTACCAGCTCGATCAGGGCCAGACCCGCTTCGCGCCGCAGCCAGGCGAGGCCGCGCAGGCCGCTGCGCGCGAGCGCGCCGCCCGCGTGGCTGAACGCGCCGGGGTGGGCCACATCGACGCGGCGCAGTTGGCCGCCTTCGAGCAACAGGCAGGGGAGCGCACGCTGTACCGCTTCGATGTGCGTTCGCCGGAGGAATACGCGGCCGGCCACCTGCCAGGCTGGCGCAGCGCGCCCGGCGGGCAGCTGGTGCAGGCTACCGACGCCTACGCCGGCACGCGGCGCGCCCGCATCGTGCTGGCCGACTGGGACGGCGTGCGCGCGCAGACCACGGCGGCATGGCTGGCCCAGTTCAGCGGGCACGAAGTCTTCCTGTTCCGTCCGGCGCCGCTGGCCCCGCGCGAAGCCGGGCCGGAACCGCTGCGGGTGCTGCGCACATCGGCGGCGGATGCACCGTGGATCGAAGCGGTTTCGCTGTCCGCGCTGCAGGCGCATGGCGGCGTGACGGTGGCGGACGTGGACAGCAGCCTGGCCTTCCGCCGCGGCCACGTGCCCGGCGCGTGGTTCACCACGCCGGAAAAGGTGGCACTGGTGCTGGAGCGGGCCGGCAGCGCCGACGTGGTCGTCATCACCTCCTCCGACGGCGTCCTGGCGCAGGCGGTTGCGGCAGAACTGCGGCGCACCAGCACGCGCGATGTGCGCGCACTGCTTGGCGGCAATGCACGCTGGCAGGCACTGGGTTTGCCCGTCGAGCCTGCGCAGGCCGGCTCGGCCGCCGCGGCGCGCGTGCTGAGCGGGGATGAAGATGCCTGGTATAGCGCTTACGCGTACGAGGACGAAGTCCGCCGCAAGGCCGAGATGCATGCCTACCTGAACTGGGAGATCGGGCTGGTGGACCAGCTCGAGCGCGATGGCGACCTGCCGGTGAACCTGGTCGACTATCGCGGGGTGTGAGAGCTCGCGACGTGGGCCGCGTCGAATGCCTGTCCCCTTTTCCCATGTAGAGCCATGTAGAGCCATGTGGCGCCATGCAGCGCCATGCAGCGGGAGAGGGGGCGCTACACGCGGCAAGCCTGCTTCATCGGCAGCCGGGCGCACCGGCCAGGCCGGCTGACCAAGCTCACCGCAACGAAATCCCCGAACTCGCGATCGCCGCCGCATACCTCGGCAGGTCCTTCGACAGCGTCGCATCCAGTTCCTGCGCGGTCGATCCCACCACGACGTAGCCCGCCTCTTCGAGCTGGCTGCGGGTCGCGGGCACATTGAGCACCGCCGCCACGTCGCGGCTGATGCGGTCCACCACCGGCGTGGGCGTGGCGGCCGGCGCGATCAGGCCTTGCCAGCTTTCCACGGCGAAACCGGTGGCCCCTGCCTCGGCCATGGTGGGCACCTGCGGCAAGGCCTTCGAGCGATAGGGCGTGGTCACCGCGAGTGCGGTGAGGCGGCCTGCGCGCACATAGTCAGTGACGGCGGCGAGCGTGATGAGGGTGGCGTCGATATGGCCGCCGAGCAGGTCCACCGTGGCAGGCGCGCCGCCCGCATACGGGATGTAGTTGACCTTGATGCCGGCCTGGCGCGACAGCATCGCGTGCGCGACATGGGCGATGCCGCCGTTGCCGGGCAGGCCGAGTGTCACTTCGCCGGGCTTCTTGCGCGCCAGCGCCAGGTAGTCCTGGAAGGTGCGCACGCCCAGGTCGGGGCGCGTCACCAGGATCTGCGGATTGACCACCGCCTTGCTCACGCCGCGAAAGGCGTGGCCGGTGTCGTAAGGCAGCGTCTTGAACAGCGACGCGTTGAGCGTCACGCCCTCGCCGCCAAGCAGCAGCGTATAGCCATCCGCCTTTGCCCTTGCGACCTGCGCGGCGCCCAGGGTGCCGCTGGCGCCCACCACGTTTTCCACCACCACCGGCTGGCCCCATTTTTCGCTCAGCTTGAGCGCCAGCGTGCGCGCCAGCTTGTCGGCACTACCGCCGGCGGAGACTGGCACCACGATGCGCACGGGGCGCGCCGGGAAGGATTCGGCAGCGTCCGCCGGAGCCGCGTGGGCGTGGAGCAGGAATGGGGTGCCGACGACGGCGGCGGCGCCAAGGCTCGATAGGGTGCGCAGGAGAGTGCGGCGTTGCATGGTGATGTTGCCCGGATGTTGCCCGGCGATTTACCGGGGAAGGTGCTGCGAAGAGAGGAGGGACAGCTTATGAATGCACCCGGGCGCGGCCAACGAATCTTTCCGCGCATGGTTATGCGGCGCTGCGCCGCCCCCGCGCTGCGCGCGCGCCATCGCAGATGCAACGCGCGCTGCATAACGATGGCTTCTTTTATTCGTTCCGTGGCGGCCCGCGCTTGCGTACAGTCTGTCGACCGCGCTGGCCGGCAAGTACCCGCCAGCGCGACGCACGACATCAACCC
Source organism: Cupriavidus sp. 05N40 (assembly GCF_056397305.1). Taxonomy (NCBI): domain Bacteria; kingdom Pseudomonadati; phylum Pseudomonadota; class Betaproteobacteria; order Burkholderiales; family Burkholderiaceae; genus Cupriavidus; species Cupriavidus sp. 05N40. The sequence continues at coordinate 54,794 of NZ_JBFTND010000036.1, read as the reverse complement.
GAACATCCCGAACATCCCGGAAAACGCGAACACACCATGACACGCACCGCTTCGCCGCGCCCTCCGCGCCCGCTTCGCCGCCTTGCCTTTGCCGCCGCCTTCCTGGCCGGCACCTTCGTTGCCGGCGCGGCGCATGCCGACGCCACGCTCGACAAGATCCGCCAGCGCGGCAAGATCGTGGTCGGCATCATGCTGTCCGGCAGTGCCTTCGGCTCGATCGATCCCGCCACGCAGAAGCCGGTCGGCTTCAACGCGGATCTGGCGCAGGACCTTGCAAAGCAGCTCAACGTGGAGCTGGAAACCGTGCAGGTCCAGCCGTCGAACCGTGTGCAGTTCCTCCAGCAGGGCAAGGTCGACGTGCTGATCGCAGCAATGGAGTACAACGCCGAGCGCGGCGAGCAGCTTGGCCACGTGCCCACGCCGTACTACCGCGTCGGCGGCGCCGTGATCGTGCCCAAGCAAAGCGATATCCGCCGCTGGGAAGACCTCAGGGGCAAGACCGTGTGCATCTCGCAGGGCAGCAGCTATACGCGCCCGGTGCAGGTGGAATACGGCGCCATCCCGAAAGGCTTCAAGRGGTCTTCGGAGTCCCTGCTGGCACTGCGCGGCGACAACTGCGCCGGCGCCGTGCACGACAACACGCTGCTGCAGCCGCTGGTGCGCGGCAATCCCGAATGGCAGAACTACCGCATCGTGCTGCCCGAGCTGAATCCCGCGCCCACGGTGATCTGGACGCGCAAGGGCGAGCAGGACACCATCCAGGCCATCGACCGCGTGGTGCAGACCTGGCACCGTACCGGCTGGCTGATCAATACGGAGAAGAAGGCTGGCATCCAGCCGGCCTCGCCGGCGCTCAGCGAACTRCACGACAAGTTCAAGGGCGGCCGCTCCTGATGGATGCCGTCATCGCCGCGCTGATCGACGGCGGTCGCCATATCGGACTGAACTACGCGTTCCTGGCCGATGCCTATGACCGCAGCGCCTTCGTGCACGGCGCCTGGGTCACGGTGCAGCTGGTGCTGTGCACGCTCGCCGGCAGCCTGCTGGCGGGCGTGGCCATGGCGGCCTTGCTGACCTCGCGCAGGCCGCTGGTGGCCGGCGCCACGCGCGCCTTCGTCGAGGTCACGCGCAATACGCCGACGCTGGTGCAGCTTTACTGCGCCTTCCTGGTGCTCAATATGCTGATCACCCATGCCTTGCAGGATGCGCAGCGCAGCAACCCGCTCACGCCGTTCCTGTGGGTGGTGGTGGTGCTTTCGCTGCACAAGGGTGTGTTCCATGCCGAGGCCCTGCGCGCCGGTATCGAAGCGGTGCCCAAGGTCACGCTGGAGGCGGCGGCATCGCTGGGTTTCGACCGACGCACCTTGCTGTGGCGCGTGCAGCTGCCGCTGGCGGCGCGTTTTGCGCTGCCGGCGCTGGTCAACAACTCGGTGGAGCTGGTCAAGGCCACGGCGGTGGCATCGGCCATCGCGGTGGGCGACATCACCTACGCCTCGATCATGATCTGGACCCAGCGCGACAACGTGCTGGAACTGATGGTGCTGTTGCTGCTGTTCTTTGGCGTGCTGACCTGGGTGGTCAGCCAGGCCGGCAACTGGCTCGAACTCCGACTGAGGATGCCCGGCTATGGCAACCGTTGATTCCGGCCTGCCGCGCGCCGGCATTGCCTGGCCGGGCGCGCGCCGCTTCGCCGGCCTGCTGTGGCTGCTGCCGCTGGCGGYGCTGGCGCTGGCGGCCAGCCGCCATCCCGACCTGGCGCGCGCGCTGGCCAGCGCGTGGCAGTGGTCGCCGGCGCTGGTGCGCGGCTTCCTGGTCAATATCGGCGTCAGCGTACTGGCGATCGCGCTGGGCACGGCCGCAGGGCTGCTGGTGGGCGCGCTGCGGCTGTCGCCGGCGAGGCTGCTGTCGCGGCCCGCACAGCTCTATGTGCAGGTGTTCCGCAACGCGCCGTGGCTGGTGCTGATCTATTTCGCCACCTACGTCTTCCCGTTCGAGCTGAACCTCGGCCGGCATATCGTGCCGTTCCCGGACTGGCTCAAGGTGGTGGTGGGGCTGGCGCTGCCGGCCAGCGCCAATGTGGCCGAGGTGCTGCGCGGCGCGGTGCAGTCGATCCCGCTCACGCAGTGGGAGGCCGCCAGCTCGATGGCGTTCTCGCGCCGCCAGATCCTGCGGCTGGTGATCGTGCCGCAGTGCGTGCGGCGGATGTTGCCGCCCTGGATGAACCTGTATGCCACCCTGACCATGGGTACCGCCCTGGCGTCGCTGGTGGGCGTRCACGACCTGCTCGACACCGCGCAGATCGCCAGCAATACCGTCAACCAGACCGCCTTCACCGTGCTGATCTACTTCGTCGTGATGGCGATGTTCTTTGCCTGGTGCTACCCGATTTCGCGCTTCACCCGTTTCCTGGAACAAAAACATGCTGTTGCCTGAACATGCCGACGGCCCATCGCTGGCCGCGTCGCCCGTGCCGGCCGCGCCGCTGGTTTCCCTGCGCGACGTGCATCTGTCCTTCGGCGGCAATGCGGTGCTCAAGGGCATCGACCTCGACGTGCAGCGCGGGCAGGCGGTGTCCATCATCGGGCCGTCCGGCTCTGGCAAGTCCACCATCCTGCGCTGCATCACCGGCTTGCTCGAGCCGCAGCAGGGCAGCGTCACCGTGGGTGACGTGGCGGTGCGCGAATTGCGCAGTGAGGCCGGGCGCATCGCGCTGCGCAAGCGCGTGGGCTTCGTCTTCCAGCAATACAACCTGTTCCCGCACCTGACCGTGCTGCAGAACCTCACCATTGCGCCGCTGCGCGTGCTGGGGCGCGGCCGCGCGCAGGCCGAGGCCACCGCCATCGAGCTGCTGCGCAAGGTGCGCCTGGCCGACAAGGCATCGGCCTATCCCGGCGAGCTGTCCGGCGGCCAGCAGCAGCGCGTGGCGATTGCCCGCGCGCTGGCGATGGAGCCGGAGCTGATCCTGTTCGACGAAGTCACCTCGGCGCTCGACCCGGAGACCGTGGGCGAGGTCCTGACTGTCATCGGCGACCTGGTGGACGAGGGCCTGACCTGCCTGCTGGTGACGCACGAGATGCGCTTTGCCGAGGAGATCAGCGACGAGGTGTATTTCACCGAGGGCGGCCTGATCGTCGAGCACGGCCCGGCGCGCCGCATCTTCAGCCAGCCGGCCAGCGACCGCACGCGCGCCTTCCTCAACCGCGCGCTCGGCGCCCAGGCGCGCCCGCCCGCCGATCCTTTTGTCGCCAGCTTCGACAAGCTGCGCTTTGCCATCTGAACACTCTCACCCGCCTCCCTAACTGATCATCATGAGCCACCATCGCGATACCCAGCTGATCCACGCCGGCACGCCGCCGTTCACCGACGGCCACGGGCCGGTCAACGTGCCGGTGGTGCGCGCCAGCACCGTGYGCTTCGAGAACAGCGCCGCCTATGACGAAATCCGCGCGCGCCATGCGCGCGGCGAGCGCGTCAGCTCCTACGGGCGCCAGGGCATGGACACGCACCGCGCGCTGGAGGATGCGCTGGCGGCGCTCGAAGGCGGCAGCCACACCTTCCTGGCGCCGTCCGGGCTGGCGGCGATCTCGCTGGTGTTCGTGGCGCTGCTGTCGCCGGGCGATCACGCGCTGGTGGCGGACAGCGTCTATGCGCCGGTGCGTCGGCTGGATCAATCGCTGCTGCGCCGCCTGGGCATCGAGCTGACCTATTTCTCGCCGTCGCACGACGATGTCGAGGCACTGATCCGCCCCAATACGCGGCTGCTATACGTGGAGTCGCCCAGCTCGCTGCTCTACGAGGTGCTCGACCTGCCGCGCCTGGCGCAGATCGCGCAGCGCCGCGGCGTGCTGGTGGCCACCGACAATACCTGGGCCTCGGGGCATCTGCTGCAGCCGCTGGTGCTGGGCGTGGATATCTCGATCCTGGCGTCGACCAAGTACGTCAGCGGCCATTCGGACCTGATGCAGGGCGCGGTGGTGGTGAAGGACGCGGCGCTGGCACGCCGTATCGCCGAGACCTACGACGGCTTCGGCCTGGCCATCAGCGCCGACGATGCCTACCTGGCGCTGCGCGGCATCCGCACCCTGGCGGTGCGCCTGGCCCAGCACGAGCGCAACGCGCTGGCGGTGGCGCAGTACCTGGAAACCCACGGGGCCGTGGGCCGCGTGTTCTATCCCGCGCTGCCGTCCGACCCGGGCCATGCGCTGTGGCGGCGCGATTTCTCGGGCGCTAACGGGCTGGTGTCGTTCACGCTGCCGGGAGCCGATGCGGCGTCGGCGAACGCGCTGGTGGATGCGCTCGGCCTGTTCGGGCTGGGCGCGTCATGGGGGGGCTACGAAAGCCTGGTGCAGGTGGCGGCGCCGGAGCGCCTGGCCGAGCATTCATACTGGCGCGGCACGGAACCGGTGATCCGGCTGCATGTGGGGCTGGAGGCGGTGGAGGATCTCATCGCGGATCTGGCGCAGGGACTGGCGGCGGCGCAAGGCCTGCCGGCGCGGCCGCTCAAGGTGGCCTGACCGGCCTGAGCGCCCTGGCGATGCATTGCGCAGCGCCGTGGTCGATACGGTCAAAAAGAGAAGCGGGCACGGGTGTCGCCCGCTTCCAAAGAAGCCAGTGTCATCGTGCACTGGCCTCCAGTACGCTTTCGTGTGCTTTCGCGTGCTTTCCTGTGCTTTCCTGTGGCAGGGGAGCGGCGCGGGCGCATCCGGCCCGCGCAGTCGCACCAAGTGGCGCCCGGATGGCGCCCAGGTTGCGCTCAGATGGCCCAGCCCCCTGCGTAGAACACCGCCAGCGCCAGCGCAATGCCCACCGTGCCGACGTTCAGCTTGCGGAACTCGCCGGCCACGATGCGGCCGATCACCAGGGTGCAGAAGCCCAGCATGATGCCGGTGACGATATTGCACGTCAGCACGATGAAGACCGCGCATACCAGGCCGGCCATGGCGTCGACCAAATCGTCCATATGCAGCTTGCTGACGCTGCTGAGCATCAGCAGGCCAACGTACATCAGCGCGGGCGCGGTGGCGTAGGACGGCACCAGCGCCGCCAGCGGCGAGAAGAAGATCACCGCCAGGAACAACAGGCCGACCACCACGGCGGCGAGGCCCGTCTTGGCGCCGGCTGCCACGCCCACGCTCGATTCGATGTAGGCCGCGGCGGGCGCACCGCCGAAGACCGCCGAGAAGATCGAGCTGAGCGAGTCGGTGGTGAGCGCGCGCCCGCCGTTGGGGATCTGGCCTTTCTCGTCGAGCTGGCCGGCCTGTCCGGCCACGGCACGGATGGTGCCCGTGGCATCGAACACGGCCGTCATCACCAGGGCCAGTACGCTGGGCAGCACGGCCAGCGACAAGGCACCCTTGATGTCCATCGCGCCGATCAGCGAGGCATGGCCGGGCGCGCTCAGCGCGGGAAGCGCGAACACGCCTGCGAACTTCACTGCGGGGTCGAAGGCCAGGCCCAGCGCGGAGATGGCGACGATCACCAGCAGGATGCCGCCCGGCACGCGGCGGCGCTCCAGCCCGAAGATGGCGGCCAGCCCGAGGATCGACATCACCACCGGGAACGCCGTGATCTTGCCCAGTGAAACCGGCAGGCCGGCGCCGGCATTCTTGACCACCAGCCCGACTTCGCTCGAGGCGATCAGCAGCAGGAACAGGCCGATGCCGATGCCCGTGCCGTGCGCCACGCCGGCCGGCAGGTTGCGCAGGATCCAGGAGCGCACGCCGGTGACGGAGATGGCGGTGAACACCAAGCCCATCAGGAAGATCGCGCCGAGCGCCACGGCGGGCGAAAGGCCCTGGCCCAGCACCAGCCCGAAGGCGGTGAACGCGGTCAGCGAGATGGCGCAGCCGATGGCGATCGGCAGTCGCGCCCACATACCCATCAGCAGCGAGCCGAAGGCCGCGGTCAGGCATACCGCGAYGAACACGGCGCTGGTGTCGAATCCCGCCTTGCCGAGCATGCCCGGCACCACGAAGACGGAATACACCATGGCCATGAAGGTGGTCACGCCAGCCACGGCTTCGCGGCGGCCGGTGCTGCCGCGCGCGCTGATCTGGAAGTATCTGTCGAGAAATCCTTTGACCTCGATGGCTTCGATCGCATCGATCGCGTCGATGGCCTTGGCTTCGAGGGCGTCGGTGCCGGGGGCGGCGGCACGGCCGGGGAACGGCTGCTCAAGCATGGCGGAGTGTCTCCTTTGTGGTGCGCTGGGGCGGTGGCTCTGCCACTCGCACCCAGGCTGTCTCGCTTTATCTTTGTCGTTGCCGGGCAGGCAGGAAGACGTGCACAAGCCGGGGCTGCCTGTGTCGCGTGCTGCACTGCGTTGCCTGCGGTACGCCGATGCCGGCCACTTGTTCGCCACTCCGTGCTGGCCGAAGTGGTCCGGCATGGCGAAGACTAAGGGAGGCGCGGCGCTTTCCCATAATCGGCCGCGCATGGCGGGCATTGCGATTCTTGTATGAGGGAGGTGTGTGCCGTGCGGGGAAGCGGCGGTGTGCGGTGGCGGCGTCGTTGGCGCGTGTTGCCTCCCCCTCTCCGGCTTCACGGGAGAGGGGGGCGGGCCGCTTGCGATATGGGCGCGGCCGGCAATCTGGCGCGCCGGTTTGCTCAGGTACCTGCGAACTCGGCGAGCAGGGCCTCGCGATGCTGGTCTAGCCTGGGCGCGGGGGCGAAGCCGCCCCGTGGCAGGCCGGTGCCGACCTTGACCGGGTTGCCCGCCAGCGTGATCGGGCGCCCCGCGCCGATGCTCGCCTCCAGCAGCATGCCGCGGGCCTGCACGTGCGGGTCGCGCACGATGTCGGCCACGCTTTGCAGCGGCCCGTGCGGCACACCGGCGGCTTCCAGCCGCTCAGACCAGGTTGCGGTGTCGGCATGCGCCAGGCATGCCTCGAGGCCCGCCTTCAGCTCGGCGTGATGCTGGTTGCGTGCCGCCACCGTGGCGAAGCGCGGATCGGCGGCCAGCGCCGCGTCGCCGAGCGCGGCGCAGAGTTTCTGGAACAGGTTGTCGTTGCCGGCGGCGATGACGATGAAGCCATCGCCGCTCTTGAACATGTCGAAGGGGGTGATGGACGGGTGGCGCGTGCCCAGCGGCGCGGGCACGGCGCCCGTGGCCGCGTGGCGCGCGATGGCATTCTCCAGCAGCGCCACCTGGCAGTCGAGCATGCCGATATCCACGCGCTCGCCCAGCCCGGTGCGGCTGCGCTTGAGCAGCGCCGACTGGATGCCGATGGCCGCATACAGTCCCGCGCCGAGGTCGCCGATGGACACGCCCACGCGCACCGGGTTGCCGGCGGTTTCCCCGGTCACGCTCATCAGGCCGCCCATGGCCTGCACCACCATGTCGTAGGCAGGGCGGTCGCGGTAGGGGCCGGTCTGGCCGAAGCCCGAGATCGACGCGTAGACCAGGCGCGGGTTGGCCGCGTGCAGCGCTTCCCAGGTGAAGCCAAGCTTCTCCATCACGCCTGCGCGGAAGTTTTCCACCAGTACATCGGCGCCGGCGATCATGGCGCTCAGCACGGCGCGGTCGCGCGGCGACTTGAGGTCGAGCGCGATCGATTCCTTGTTGCGGTTGACCGAGGCGAAGTAAGCCGACTCGCCGTCGACGAAGGGCCCCACATGCCGGGAGTCGTCGCCGCCCTCGGGGTTCTCGATCTTGATCACGCGCGCGCCGAGGTCGGCCAGCATCATGGTGCAGTAGGGCCCGGCCAGCACGCGGGTCAGGTCCACTACGGTAAAGCCCGCGAGCGGGAGGTCTGCGGCATTGCGATTCATGGCGATCCTTTTGAAGAAACTCAGTCGATGCGGGCGCCGCTGCTCAGCGTCAGTTCGGTCACGGTCTTGCCTTCGCGCAGCGCGAACTGCTTGAATTCCGCCGGCGACGCGGATGGCGAGACCTCTTCGCCGCGGCTTGCGAGCCGCGCGCGCAACTCGGGCCTGGAGAGCGCCTTTGCCGAGGCCGCGAACAGCTTCTCGATCACGGCGGGCGGGGTCTGCGCCGGCGCGAACAGGCCGTACCAGTTGGTCACGTCGTAGCCCTTGATGCCGGCTTCCGCGATGGTGGGATAGTTGGGCAGCACGGGTGAGCGCCTGGCCGACGTCACCGCGATGCCGACGACCTTGCCGGTATCGATGACGGCCTGCACCGATGCCGGCGTGGCGAAGGTGAACTGCGCATCGCCGGCGGCTACCGCCTGTGCCGACGGCGCGCCGCCCTTGTAGGGCACGTGGGTGAGTTGCACGTCGGCCAGCCTGGCGAACTGCACGCCGGCCAGGTGCGTGATCACGCCATTGCCCGACGACGAATAGTTGAGCGAGCCGGGATGCTGCCGGGCCCTTGCCAGCAGGTCTCGCACGCTGCCGATGCCGGACGCCTTGTTGGCCGCGAGCAGCAGCGGCGATACGGTCAGCCGCGTGACCGGCGCGAAGTCCGCGGGCTCGTAGCGGATGTTCTTGTACAGCACCTTGTCGCCGCCCATCACGCTGGCGGTGGCGATATACAGCGTGTAGCCGTCGGGCGGCGCCTTGGCGACCGCCTCCGCGGCGATCGTGGTGCCGGCACCGGGCTTGTTGTCGATGATGACCGGCTGGCCCAGCTCCTTCGACAGGGCATCGCCGTACAGTCGCGCCACATTGTCGGCGCCGCCGCCGGCGGGAAAGCCGATCACGATGCGCACGGGCCTGGACGGGAATGCGTCCGACGCCAGCGCGGGGCCGGCCAGCGAGAAGGCCATCAGGAACAGCAAGGTCGGGTGCCGCTTGGTCATGCTTGTCTCCGGTGTTGTTGTATGTTCCGTGCGCCGCGCGCGTTGACGCATGCGCGGGCGACTACCTGCCCGTGAACACGGGCGGCCGCTTCTCGCGCCACGCGGCTGCGCCTTCGCGCAGGTCCGCCGATGCCTCGGCGTGTGCGATCGCGTGTGCGAGCGCCGCCACGTCGAGCGCGCCGCGCGCGATCTGGTTCAGCGCCTGTTTCATGCCCAGCAGCGCGAGGGGTGCCATGCCGGCGAGCGTGGCGCTGAGTTCGTCCACGCGCGGCGCCAGCGCGTCGGCGGCGACGATTTCGGTCAGGAAGCCGGTTGCGAGCATCTCGTCGGCATCGAGGCGCGCGGCAGTCAGGAACAGGCGCTTGGCGGTATCCACGCCGAGCCGGCTCACATAGCGCTCCAGGCCGCCGCGGTAGAAGTGCAGGCCAAGCCTGGCGGCGGGCATGAACATGTCGCAATGGGGCACGCCGATGCGGAAGTCGCAGGCCAGGCAGAGATCGGTGGCGCCGCCGTACACGCCGCCGTTGACCGCGGCGATGGTGATGGGGCGCGCGGCTTCGATCAGGTCGATCAGCTCGCCGAAGGCCGGCGCGCCGGCGGTGTCGGCCCTGCCGAGCGAACCGATGTCGTAGCCACTGCAGAAGTACTTGCCGGTGCCCGTGAAGCGCAGCACCAGGACATTCTCCATCGCGTTGACGGAGTTGATATGCTCGCGCAATACCTGCAGATCGTGCGGATTCAGTCGATTGGCCACTTCCGGACGGTCAAGAGTGATTGTCGCTACGCTTTTTTCGATGCGGAGCCGCGGTTCGCCGTGGATTTGCATATAAGATCGTTGTTTAGATATATTGAAACTGATTCTAGATATGCCCAAAGAACCGTCAAATCGAGGTTTACCCGTGCAGTCGCTCCAGGACCGCGTCCGCGAGGCCATCGAAGCGCAGATCCACGCCGGCACGCTCAAGCCCGGTTCCCAGCTCGACGAGCGCGCCCTGGCCGAGCAGTTCGACAGTTCGCGCACCCCGGTGAGGGAGGCTTTGCTGATGCTGGCGGCGCAGGGCCTGGTGACGATCGCCCCGCGCGCCGGCATCTTCGTGCACAAGCCCACGGTGGCCGAACTGGTGGCCATGTTCGAGACGCTGGCCGAGATGGAGGGCGTGGTGGCGCGGCTGGCCACGCAGCGCATCACCGAGGCGGGCAGGGCGGCGCTGTCGGCCGCCTTCGAGCAAGGGCGCGGGTATGTCGAGGCGGCCGACACGCCGGGCTATGTGGAGGCCAACCGCGAGTTCCACGACGTGCTCTACCACGCCTGCGCCAACCCTTACCTGGCCGAGCAGATCCGCATGCTGCGCCGGCGCCTGGCGATCTACTGGCGCCAGCGCGGGCTGATCAACGCGGCGCGCGTACCGAGCTCCTTCCAGGAGCACGGCGTGATCGTGGCCRCCGTGCTGGCGGGCGATGCGGACGCGGCCGCGGCCGCCATGCGCGCGCATATCTCCGCAGGCGGCAAGGCGATTGCAGACCTGGTGCTGCTGGCGCAGGACGCATACGACGAGGCTACCGCGCCGCAGCACGCGCTGCGCTGACAACTGGTAGCATCGCAGGGAGCTTGCCGGGCTGCACCCGTGCCGCCCGGTGCCGTCTTCAACGCAGTTTTCCCGGATGTCCCGCTCCGTGTCCGACGACTTCTACTTCTACGAACCCGCGCGCGGGCATGGCCTGCCGCACGATCCCTTCAACGCCATCGTCGGGCCGCGCCCGATCGGCTGGATCTCGTCGCGCGCCGCCGATGGCGTCGTCAACCTCGCGCCGTACAGCTTCTTCAACGCCTTCAACTACACGCCGCCCATCGTGGGTTTCTCCAGCGTCGGCTACAAGGACAGCGTGCGCAATATCGAGCAGACCGGCGAGTTCTGCTGGAACCTCGCCACGCGCGCGCTGGCCGATCCCATGAACGCCAGCTGCGCAGCGGTGCCGCCCGAGGTGGACGAGTTCACGCTGGCCGGGCTGACGCCTGCCGCCTCGCGCGCGGTCGCGGTGCCCCGCGTGGCGGAAAGCCCGGTCTCTTTCGAGTGCAGGCTCACGCAGCTGATCCAGCTCCAAGGCGTCGATGGCCAGAAGGTGCCGACCTGGCTGGTATTGGGCGAAGTGGTGGGCGTGCACGTCGACAGGACGCTCCTGAAGGACGGCATCTACGACACGGCCGCGGCCCGGCCGATCCTGCGCGGCGGCGGGCCGGCAGACTACTTCGAGATCGGGCCCGAGGCGCTGTTCCGCATGCGCCRCCCGCGCTGAGGGCGGTCGGCAACCGCGGGCAGGCCTTGCTGCGATGCATCCCAATCTCTCCTTGACATACAGATCTGTCTACTCGAATAATGTAGACAGGTCTGTATCGATCCAGTGCCGACCCAGTGCCAACCGCCGCCAGATCCCGCTGCATCCCGCTGCATTGTTCCTTTGAGGAGAGAACCCATGTCGACCCCAGCCGAGTCCCGTCCGCCGTTTCCCCCGTTCACCCTTGAGTCCGCCATCCAGAAGGTGCGTGGCGCCGAAGACGGCTGGAACAGCCGCGACCCCCAGCGCGTGGCGCTGGCCTACACCGTCGACAGCGCCTGGCGCAACCGCGCCGAGTTCGTCAACGGGCGCGAGGCCATCGTCGGCTTCCTGGCACGCAAGTGGCAGAAGGAACTGGACTACCGGCTGATCAAGGAATTGTGGGCCTTCGAGGGCAACCGCATCGCCGTGCGCTTCGCCTACGAATGGCATGACGACTCGAACAACTGGTATCGCTCCTATGGCAACGAGAACTGGGAGTTCAACGAGGCCGGCCTGATGCAGCGCCGCTTCGCCTGCATAAACGATGCCCCGATCAAGGAAGCGGACCGCAAGTTCTTCTGGCCGCTGGGCCGCCGCCCGGACGATCACCCCAGCCTGAGCGATCTCGGCTTCTGACCGGCCATGCGGCGTGCGGCACGCGGCTTGATGCCCGCCGTGCCGCTGCCGCTGCCGTGATCCGACGGTGGCGGCGCCTTCCTCCTGCCCACTGTCTTGCCCCGCCTCGCTCGCGCAATGCCGGCCATGCGCGCGCGGCGTACCCGCGACGCAATTGCCGGCCAATGCAGCGGTGGTGCTGTGGTGATCGCGCAGATTGCGCCTGCGTAAGCGGAACTCGCGCAAAGCCTGCCGCGGGCGCTACGCGGCGAACTTGTCGACCAGGAAGTCCACGAACGCCCGCACGCGCGACGACATATGCCGCGCGTGCGGGTAGAGCAGCATGAAGGGCCGGGTGGCGCTGCCGAACTGCGGCAGTACCTCCATCAGCCTGCCGTCGCGCAGGTCCTGCTCCACCACGAAGCGGTAGGTCTGGAACAGCCCCGCGCCGCTGCGCGCCAGCGTGACGCCGCCCAGCACATCGTCCGAGCAGCTGTAGCCGCCGGTGGTGGCTACATCGACCATCTCGCCGCCTTCGCGGAACACCCACGGAATGTGCCGGCCGCTGCTGGGCAGCTCGAACTGGATGCAGTCGTGCGCCTGCAGCGCATCCAGCGAATCCGGCACGCCGGCCCGCGCCAGGTAGGCCGGCGCCGCCACCAGCACCAGTTCGGCGTCTTCGAGCTTGCGCGCGATCAGGTTGGAATCGTCGGGCGCGCGGCCGCGCACCGACAGGTCGAAGCCGTCGTCGGCGAAATCCACATTGCTGTTGCTGATGTGGGTCTCGATCTCCACTTGCGGGTAGCGCGCCCGGAACTCGGGCAGCACGGGCAGTACGCGATAGTGCGCGTAGGGGGTCGGCAGGCTGATGCGCAGCAGGCCGGCCGGGCTGGTGTGCCGGCCGGAGACCTGCCGCTCGGCATCCACCAGTTGCGCCAGCGCTCGGCGCGCCTGCTCGAAATAAGCGCGGCCTTCGTCGGTGAGCCGGATCTGCCGCGTGGTCCGCACGAACAGCCGCACGCCAAGCCTTCCTTCCAGCCGCGACACCGAGCGGCTGACCGCCGCTGGCGTGACGCTGGCCGCCACCGCCGCCGCCGTGAAGCTGCTCAGTTCCGCCGCCAGGCAGAACAGTTCTATGCTGCCCAGTTGCAGATCGTCGAATTGCCGTTTCATCTTGCGTGCAGTGTGCGGGCCATGACGTCGTCAGCCAGGCCGCCGATTGCCGTAGCCGGGCCCGGGCGCGCCGCAATGGTCGTGGTGGAAGGGAGTGCGCTCATGGGCTGGTCTTGTCGAATGCGGTCGTGCGAATGCTAGTGCGGATGCGGCGTGCTTCCAGCTTACTGCACGAGCCGGGCAGCAGTGTAGCGCGAGGCCATGCGCCGCGCATGTTGCGCCACGCGGACGGCAGCGGGAAACCTGGGCACTTCGTCACGGCTGGCCCGGGGGGCGCTCAGGACTCGGCCGGGGTGTTGGCCGCGGCGGTCCAGGCGCAGATAAAGGCATCCGCGATGGTGGTGGCCAGCTTTTCGCCGGCGGACCACTTCATGGTTTCGAGATGCAGGGGCACGGCCACGGCGCCGTGGATCGCCACCACGATGCTGTCCGTGGCCAGTTTCAGCGACATGGGATGGCGCGGCAGCGTGTCGAACACATCGCGTACCGCGCTTTGATAGAGCTGGTACGCGCGCATCGCCACATCCGAGCGGCCAAACGGCGTGCCGTCGCTGGTGCGCGGCACGGGCCGGCGCCGCGAGCCGGAGAACAGGATTTCGTACTGCTCGAAATGCGCGCGCCAGTGCTTGAGCATGGCCACCAGCAGCCGGCGCAGGCGTGTGGCCACCGCGGTCGCGCCGTTCGGCAGCGTCAAGCAGTCCGGGCTGGGCAGGGAGGGCTCCAGGTATGGCATCGAAGAGTACCTGGTGGTGAAGTATGTCTGCCTGGGCGGCCTGGCCGCGTAGCGGCCAGGCCGTACGCTGTTTCAGCCAGCGCCCGCGCCGAAGCGGCTCAGGCCTGCCACCGCCTCGGCCAGCTCCGCGCGCAGCACCGCGACCAGCTCCGCCGCTGGCAGGCCGCGCGACAGCTGCGCGGCCTGGCCGGCCCACTGCGCGGCGAAGGCGGCATTGCCGCGCGCCTTGGCCGCGGCATGGAGCGCCTTGCCGGCGTCGTAGACGATCGGGTAGGCCGGCAGCGGCGGGCAATCCTTCGCTTCGCCCAGTTCGGTCAGGCGGTTGACGAAGCCGCGCGCGGCGCGGCCGGAAATGGAGCGGGTCAGCGTGGTGCGGGTCGGCTCGCCTGCCAGCAGGGCGGCGCGGTAGGGCGCGTCCGCCGCGCTCTCCGGGCAGGACGCGAAGGCGGTGCCGAGCTGCGCCGCCTGCGCGCCCAGCGCCAGCGCGGCAGCAATGCCGGCGCCGTCCATGATGCCGCCGGCGGCCACCACCGGCAGCGAGGTGTTGCGCACCAGCAGTCGCACCAGCGCCAGCGTGCCGAGCTGCTCGTCACGGGCTTCGGGCTGGAACGCGCCGCGATGGCCGCCGGCTTCCCAGCCCTGCGCCACGATGGCGTGCACGCCGGCATCGGCCACCTGGCGGGCTTCCTCTACGCTGGTGGCGGTCGCCATCAGGTAGATGCCCGCATCGCGCAGCGCGGCGATCCAGGGCTGCGGCGGCAGGCCGAAATGGAAGCTCACCACGGCCGGCCGCTCTTCGAGCAGCATGGCGAACATGGCCTCGTCGGCCACGAAACTCTTGTAGATCTCGCGCAGGGTTGCCGGTGGCGTGGCGCCGAATTCGGCGAAGCTCGGCGCGAGATACGCCAGCCACTGCGCCTCGCGCGCGGCGTCTGCCACCGCGGGCGCGTGGCAGAACACATTGATATTGAACGGCCCGGTGGTCAGCGCACGGGTTTCCTGGATCAGCTTGCGGGCACCGCTGGCATCCGTGGCGCCAACGCCGAGCGAGCCCAGGCCGCCCGCGTTGGTGACGGCGGCGGCCAGCGCTGGCGTGTTGGTACCGGCCATGGGCGCCTGGATGATCGGCGCGACGATGCCGAGCCGGGATAGCAGGGAGTGTGGTTGCGCAGCGGCGGTGGGATGGTTCATGGAAGGACTCCTTCGGAAGCGGTGGTCATGCCCGCGTGCGGCATCTGGGCATCTACAGGAAAAGGACGACGGTGGCGGCCAGCAAGGCGGCCGCCGCGGCGGCAAGCGGGCCGGCGAAGCTGTGGCTGTGCGCCATCAGCGCGTCGGCCACCAGCGGCCCGGCTACCTGCCCCACGCCATAGGTGGCAGTCATGGCGGCCAGCAGGTTGAATTTCACGGCGTGGGCCACGCGCTTGGCCGCCGGCATGGCAATGGTGACGGTGCCGACAAAGGTGCCGCCGACCAGGAGCGCGCTGGCCAGGTAGGCCGGCGCGGAATGCCGCAGCGCCGGCAGGATCACGCCAACCGCCTGCACCAGCATGTTGAGGGCGAGCGCGCGCCGCGTGCCGAGGCGTTCATGCAAGGCGTGCCACAGGAAGCACGAGGGTGCCGCGCCGAGGCCGAAGACGGCCCAGACATGGATCGGATCGACATGGCCAAGCGCGTCGCGCACGAACAGCGGCAGATAGGTCGCGGTGACGATATAGCCGAAGCCGGCCAGGCCATAGCTGGCGAGCAGCGGCCACGGGCCCGGACCCGCGCCATTGCCGGCGGTGGCTTCGGCCGCGTCGGCCGCTTGCGCCGGTTGTGGCGTCACGGCTTTGCCGAGCTGGCGCCATGCCGGCAGCGACAGCACCGCCGAGCCGGCCGCGAG
Source organism: Cupriavidus sp. 05N40 (assembly GCF_056397305.1). Taxonomy (NCBI): domain Bacteria; kingdom Pseudomonadati; phylum Pseudomonadota; class Betaproteobacteria; order Burkholderiales; family Burkholderiaceae; genus Cupriavidus; species Cupriavidus sp. 05N40. Next base: position 39,310 of record NZ_JBFTND010000036.1, on the reverse strand, counting down.
CACGGCCCACAGCAACGGGCTGTGCCAGCCGGCCAGGTTGCCGGCGGCGATGGCCTCGGCCGACAGCAGGATGCCGGCGCCCACGCCGGCGAACAGCAGCGGCGCGCCACGCGGGTCGCCCACCACCTGGAACAGCCACACCGAGGCGGCGACCAGGGAGATGGCGCTGAGGAATCCGGCAATGAAGCGCACGCCGATGATGAACCACGGCGCGGCGGGGAATGCCAGCGCGAGCAGGCACAAGGCGGTGCCGGCCAGGGCGATGCGGCACAGCATCGGCGTGGCGCGCGGCGAGATGCGGGTCACCGCAAGCGCGCCTGCCAGGTAGCCCGCATAGTTGGCGGAAGCGGCCAGTGAGCCGGCGCTGACGGTGAGCAGGCCGTCGCGCACCATGATCGGGTACATGCCCGTGAAGGCGAAGCGGCCAAAGCCCATGCCGACTGACAGCACCAGCGAGGCGGCCAGCGCCGGCAGCCAGTGCGCGATGGCCATGTGCGAGGCAGCGCCGCCGGGCTGCGCGAGGCGCTCCGGTTGTGCCTTAGCCATGCTGGAGCTCGCGCAGGAAGGCGGCATATGCCGAGGTCATGAAGCCCGAGCGGCGTACCAGGAAGGTATGCGCCGTGCGCACCGGCACGGCCTGCAGCGCGGCGGTGTCCGGATGCAGCGCGAGCAGGGAGCGGGGCACGATGGCGACGGCCGAGCCCGCCGTCACGCACGCCAGGATGGCATGGTAGGAGGACAGTTCCAGCATGTTGAGCACCGGGCGCGGGCCGTCCGAGCTGGCYAGCCAGTCCTCGATGCACATGCGGTAGGTACAGCCGCGCGAGAAAGTGGCCAGGCTGCGCAGCGTGAGGTCCTGCGGCGAGCGTACCGGCGGATGGCTCGGCGGCAGCACCAGCACAAGCTCTTCGGAGAAGAGAAAGCTCCCCTCCAGGCCCGGACCCAGCGCGTCCATGTCCAGCGCTTCGGGGGCGCCGTCGCCGGGATGCGCCACCACGGCGCAGTCGATACGATGCGCAAGCAGGGCGTCGATCAGCGCCTGCGTGGTGCCGGTCTGGATCTCGATGCGCACGTCCGGCCACTTGCCGTGGTAGCGCGCCAGCGGACGCGGCAACCGGGCGGCCGCCGAGCTTTCCATGGCACCCACCCGCAGCGTCCCGGACGGCAGGTCGGCGCGCATCGACTGGCGGGCTTCCTCTGCCAGCGCCAGCAGGCGCTCGGTGTAGCCGAGAAAGCGCTGGCCCTCGGGGGTCAGCGTCATGCGTTTGCTGTCGCGCAGGAACAGGGCCACGCCGAGTTCCTCCTCGAGTTGCTTCACGCGCGTGGTGACGTTGGACTGCACGCGGTCCAGGGCCTTGGCGGCACGGGTGACGCTTTCTTCGAGCGCCACCGCCCTGAAGATTTCCAGTTCGGCGAGGTCCACGGGCAAATCCTTCGATGCAGAACGGACCGGAGTTCGTTCTTAAAAAGAGAATGTATCGTTGTTAACTATCATCTATGGGGATAAATAAGTCAAGAAAACCCTGCCATGCGCGGGGAATGCGCACGGGAATGCGCACGGGTGGCCGCCTGCAAGGCCGTGCAGGACGCGCGGGACCGGGCGCTCAGCGCCGCCGGGATTTCGGGCCCGGGCCGGGGCGATAGCGTGCGCGCAGGGTTTGCAGCAGCAGCGGCAGGGCCGGCGCCGGGTTTCCGGGGGCCAGGGCCAGCGCCACGCCGATGCGCAGCACGGCGGCTTCCTTGAGCGGTTTGTAGATCACGCCCACCCGCGCCATGGCCTGCAGCGAGGCTGGCACCAGCGCCACGCCCTGGCCGTCGGCGATCAGCCCGAGCAGCACATGATGGTCGGACGGCTCGGGCAGGCGGGGTGGCGCGTAGCCGAGCGTGCGGAACAAGGCTTCGTAGTGGTCGAAGTAGGCCGGGTTGAAGCGCCGCTGGAACCAGAACAGCGGATCGGACTGCAGTTCCAGGATGGAAATGCGCTTGCGTCGGGCCAGGCGGTGCGTGGCCGGCAGCGCGGCCACCAGCGGGTCGTCGAACAGATGCTCGACCTCCAGTTCGCCGGTGGCCGAGGGCAGGCCGATCAGCGCGGCGTCGAGCGCGCCGCGCCGCAGGTCGGCGATGGATTGCTGCGAGATCTGCCGCTTCTGCACCAGCCGCACGTCGGGTGCCCGCGCCTGCAGTGCCGGCGCCAGCCACGTGAACAGGGCGGCGTCCACCACGGTGGTGATGCCAAGGCGCAGGCCGCCGACGCGCCTGGCGCGCTTGCGGGCACGGGCGAGCAGGGCGTCGGCGCTGGCCAGCAGCTCGCGCGCCTCGGGCAACAGCTGGCTGCCGGCCGGGGTGAGCGACACGCCATTGCGGTCGCGCTCGAACAGGCGCGCGCCGATGGTTTCCTCGAGCGCCTGGATCTGCCGGGTCAGCGGCGGCTGCGTGATCGACAGGCGCTCGGCCGCGCGGCGAAAGCTCAGTTCGTCGGCCACGGCCACGAAGTAGYTGAGTTGCCAGAGTTCCAGGCGGGGCTGCATGGGCTTCGCGATCCTTGCTTGCTGATACGCGCAAGGTATCACGCCGAAGGCATTGGCGGCATGCGAGGGCGCTCGCTAAGCTTGCCTCACCGACTCACCGACTCACCGACTCACCGACTTACCGGACCAAGGAAACAGCCAATGACCCCGCAGACCATGGCACTCGGCCGCGCGCAGCTTGCCGCCATCGAAAACACCACCGACGCTTCAATCCTCGCTGCGCTCGGCGACATCGCCCCCGATCTCGCCAGCCTTGCCATCGGCTTTGTCTACGGCGAGATCTATCCGCGCGACGGGTTGACGCTGCCGCAGCGGCAACTGGTCACCGTGGCCGCGCTGGCCGCCATGGGCGGGCTCGAACCGCAACTGAAGTTCCACCTGGCGGGCGCACTGAACGCGGGCTGCAYGCCGGCCGAGCTGGTCGAGTCCATGATCCACCTGGTGGTCTACGCAGGCTTCCCGGTGGCGCTCAACGGCATGGCCGTGCTGAGGACGGTCTTTGCCGCCGCGGGTATCGGCGTGGCGGCATCTGCATCGCCGCAGCCGGTGAGCGCCTCGCGCTACCAGGCCGGGCTTGAACGCCTGCGCGAGATCGACGGCGAGGCCGGCGAGCGCGTGATCGCCTCGCTGCAGGAAATCGCCCCCGACCTGGGCCGCTTCATCATCGAGTTCGGCTTCGGCGACATCTACGCACGCTCCGGGCTGGACTTGGTTTGCCGCGAGATGATCACGGTGGCCGCGCTGGCGGCGATGGGCTCGGCCACGCCGCAGCTCAAGGTCCATATGCACGGCCTGCTGAACGTGGGCGGCACGCAGGCGCAGATGGTGGAGGCCATCATCCAGGTCGCGGCCTATGCAGGGTTTCCGCGCGCCATCAACGCGGCGCTGGCGGCGAAGGACGTCCTGGCCGAACGCGCGCTGGCACGGCACTGACCGCGCGCGCGGGCTGGCTGCCCGCGCAACAGCCGGCGTTCGATAGCTTCAGCCAGGGCGCCCGCAAGCCTGACGCCTTCTCCGACGGCGCGCGCCAGCGCGACGCGTACCAGGACGGTGCGCACCAGGGTACCGACGCCGGCGCAATCGCCATGATGAACCGCGACGTGTTCACCGATGGCACACGCGATGTGCGTGCCACGGACCGCATGGCGAGTTGATGCTCTTGTGCGGAGGGCGCAGGGCGGTGGGCGCTGCTGCCCACCGTTGCTGGCGTTGCGGGCGTTGATGCCAGGCAGCCTAGAGCCGACGGCCCTCGTGCTGTGGATTTCCCGGATTCCCCGGAACTTGCGCATGGCGCTGTGCCGGCGCCGGCCGCGCGAGAAGCTGGCGGATCGAGGCAAGGTAGCGGTCCCCGACCTCACGGGTGGCGCGGCCAGCCTGGTTGCGCAGTGCGCGTCGGCTCGGTGGCGTGACCTTCAGGCTGCGGCAGATTGTCGAAAGATAGGGCTTGCGGTCACCGGCCAGGCGTTGGGCGGCTGCCTGCAGGGCCGCGTCGCCAATCCGTTCCCGCAGCCATGCCAGGACCTGGCGATCATATTCATTCTGTACCCGGACCAGATGTTCCATGCTGGGCTCCCCGCGAATACTGTTCATCCATACAGTAACTGTAAATATATACAGTATTCGGGGATTTTCAAGGAACGGTTCGATGGAAAGCCGGCTGGCTGGTCCGGTTGTGATTGACCAGCCGCTACCGGCGAACTGCTGTCGCCCCCCTGCAAGCCGTGGAATTCGAGGTGAACGTGCCGTGCGGCACGTTCGAAACAGGACCGCCAGATGTCACTTCCGGGGGGGCAGGCGTCGTGGCAGGCGAGGCTGGCCAGCCGAATCGCAAGCAGCCTGCGCGGCCGATGCAGCCCAGGCGTAGCTGCTCACCCGCGGCGTACCGCGGTCACCTTTCCCCCCTTGACGTCCAGCGTGCGGCGCTGCGGGTTGTAGTCCATGGTTGCGGGCATATGCTGGCCTTCCCGGTCACCAAACCGCCAGGCGCAGCCCTGGAGCAGGGTGACGGCGTCTGCCTCGGCCTTGCCGATCAGGGCATCATCGCCAACCTTGTCTGCCTGGCAGCCTTCCGGCGTGCCGCGGCCGCCTTGCGGGCCCGGGTTCGGCACCGGGGTCGCTGTCTGGGCGGCACATCCCGCCACGAGTGCCGCGCATACGAGCGCGCCCGAAAACGCGGCATTCCGGATCCTTGGTCCTTGCTTTTCTGGCATGCGATATTCCGTCCATGTGCGATGGATTCAATCTATACCAGATGTTCCATGACGGGCTCTCGCGCATACCGCGCATTCCTACACTAGCCGCACGCCGCGCTCAGCGCAGCGGCCGGAACGCGGCACGCACCTCGGTGCTGAACAGGACCGGCTCTTCCCAGGCCGCGAAGTGGCCGCCCTTGTCCACCTGGTTGTAGTAGATGAGGTTGCGGTAGGCGCGTGCGGCCCAGTTCTTCGGCGGCCTGTAGACCTCCCCGGGGAAGATCGTCACCGCCGCCGGGATCGAGATGCTGGCTACATTGGGGCTACTGGCGTTGGTTTCCCAGTAGATCCGCGCGCTTGCGGGGCCTGTGTTGGTCAGCCAGTAGAGTGTGATGTCGTCGAGCATCTCGTCGCGGGTGAGCGAGCGCTCCGGTTCGCCGCGGGTGAACACCCAATCAGCGATCTTGTCGTAGATCCACGCCGCCAGTCCCACCGGCGAATCGGCCAGGGCGTATGCCATGGTTTGGGGGCGCGTCCCCATGATCGCGGCGTATCCAAAGCCCTTGCCAAGGAACTCCCTGGCTTGGTCAAACACCGCCTTTTCTTCGGCGGTGAGGATCGCCGGTGCCGGATCGCCATTCTTCAGCGCCTTCGCGACGTCCGGCGGGAGAGTCGTCGCGCGCTCGACCCTGTTGACGTGGATGCCGAGCAGACCCTCGGGAGCTTGACGGCCCATGGCATCGCAAATGATGGCACCCCAGTCGCCGCCTTGCGCGACGTAGCGCGTATATCCAAGGCGCTTCATGAGGACGTCCCACGCGCGGGCGACGCGGTCCGGGTTCCAGCCGGTGCCCGTGGGCTTGCCTGAAAAGCCGAAGCCTGGAATGGACGGAATCACAAGATGGAAGGCATCCTCGGCGGCCCCGCCGTGCGCCGTGGGATCGGTCAGCGGGCCGATGACTTTCAGCAGCTCGAAGACCGAACCGGGCCAGCCGTGGGTCATGATGAGTGGCAATGCTTGCGGATGACGGGAGCGCACGTGGATGAAATGAATGTCCAGGCCGTCGATATTCGTCAGGAACTGCGGCAAGGCGTTGAGTTTCGCCTCTGCCTTTCGCCAGTCGTAGCTCGTCCCCCAGTACTGCACGAGTGCCTGGAGCTTTACGAGCTGCACTCCCTGGGAGCGGTCACTCACCGTTTCAGGGTCAGGCCAACGCGTCGCGGCGAGCCTGCGGTGAAGGTCGGTGAGCGCTGCTTGCGGAACATGAACGCGAAAGGGGCGGATGGCATCTGCCGCATAGCGCTGCCCCGCGTCGGGCTGGACGGCAGCCATGACGGGGCGGAACATCGCAAGGGCTGCCGTTGCCGCTCCGCTCAGGAGCAGGGCTCGGCGCGACAGGACGGGAGCCCTGGTTGATTCCTGTGTGCTCATCTTGCACCTCATGTGCCGTGGTTTCCTGGATCAAGGTCGTATCAAGGAGCGACAAAGCGCGACAAGGAGCGACTCACTTGACCGGCACGACCAGCGGAGCCCCTTTTTTAACGATATACGTTGCCAGCTCCGACGCCTTGCCGCCGCCGACATTTTTCGCCGAGTGCGCCGTTCCGGCCGGAATGAACAAGGCCTCGCCGGCCTTGAGCGTGACCGGCGCCTTGTCGCCGAGCTGATACTCCAGCGTGCCTTCGAGGACATAGGCAATCTCTTCGCCCGGATGCGCGTGCTTGGGTGCGAACGCGTCACGGTCGAAGTCGACCCGCACCTGGACGGCCTCGCGCCCGGGCACGCTCAGATCCTGCTGCAGGAGATCGGTGCGGTGGATTCCCGCTTGCTGCGCCTGCGCCGCCTGCATCGTCAATCCGCTGCCGAGAACAAGTAACGCTGCCGCCATGATTCGAGTCGATTTCATTTGGTGTCCCTTCGTCGTTGAGGCCAGAGGAGACGCCATTTCAGCAGCGGCACGTATCGGCGATGTATCGGCCGGAGGGGATTGTTGTAACCCAGTGTCCGCGCGGCGGTGGTGGATACACGAGGGTACAGGGCGGACCCGCGCCGAACCACCGCGCCGAACCACCGCGCCGAGCCGCCGGTGGTCTATCCGGCACGAAATGCTGGCCCGGGAAGCCACGGCGCGCATCGGCCTGCCTGGCTGCACCGAGCGGGCCCTGGACGGAGTCCGACTGGCCCGCGCGCGGCCTCGGCTCCCCGGTTGCAACGGCCCGGATGGTCAGGCAAGCAGGCCGAACTCGCGCAGCGCGGGCACGAAGTTCGCATTCTCATGGCCGCCCCGCGTGAGCTTGAGCAGGGCGAATCGCTGCAGCGAGGTCAGGCCCTGCCAGCAGACGCGCCCGCCCAGCATGATTGCCAGCGCATCGGCCCTGGCACGGATCGGCGCGGGGATGTCGCTGGTTACCTTCCACAGCGGATAGTCGTCGACCGCCACCGGCGAGGGCTGCTCACCGATGGCGAGCAGCGCGTCGCAGACGTAGTCCCGATAGGTCGCGATCTCCGCCTGGGTCCTTGCCGGCATGGCGGCAAGGTCCGCGCGCGTGGCGTGATCGAAGCGGTTCCAGGCGCGCAGCGACAGCTTGATCCCGCACAGGTCGAGGTTGAAGCGAACGATCATCGGGACGCATCGCAGCGTGGCGACGAAGTCGGCTTCGAATGCGAAGAATGGGCCGCTCATGTCTTTGGTCTCCTCTTGTCCGTGGGCGCGTTTGCTGCCGGCGCGTCAGTAGACGTCCCTGACATAGCGCTTGCCGGCGGACATTGCCGTCACGTAGTCGCCGGCGGCTTCCTGGCTCAGGCCGCCATGCACCTGCACGACGTCCCTCAGGGCCGCGTCCACGTCCTTGGCCATGCGGCTGGCGTCGCCGCATACGTAGAAATGCGCACCCGCCTCGAGCCATGCCCATAGCTGCGCGCCCTGTTCGCGCATGCGGTCCTGCACGTAGATCTTGTCGGCCTGGTCGCGCGAGAAGGCGAGATCGAGGCGCGTCAGCAGGCCCTTGTCGCGCATGGTCTCCAGCTCGTCGCGGTAGTAGAAGTCGCTGGCGGCGTGCTGCTCGCCGAAGAACAGCCAGTTGCGGCCGCGGTCGCCACGCGCGAGCCGTTCGTGCAGGAAGCCGCGGAATGGCGCGACGCCGGTGCCCGGCCCGACCATGATCATGGGCGTGTCGCCGCTGCGCGGCGGGCGGAAGTGCGCGGATTTCTGCACGAACACCGGCACGCTGACACCGTCAGCGCGGTCGGCCAGGAAGGTGGACGACACGCCTTTGCGCTGGCGCCGTCCGTTGTGGTAGCGCACGGCGGCCACGGTCAGGTGCACTTCGCCGGCATGGGCCCTGGGGCTGGAGGCGATGGAGTACAGGCGCGGCTGCAAGCGCTTGAGCGTGCCCAGCAGCTCGGCCGCGCTGAGTTGCGCCGGGTATTCGTGCAGCACGTCGGCCAGCTGCTGGCCCCATAGCCACTGTTTGAGGTCGTCCTTGCGCGATGCGGCCAGCAGCGACTTCAGGCCCGGGTTGGTGCTGCGCGCGGCGATCATGGCGAGTGCGTCGGGGCCCGGACGGGYGATCTCGAAATGCTTGCCGAGCGCATCGGCCAGGCGCATCTCGCCCAGTCCCGGCACCGTCACCGCGGTGTCGGCGCGCAACTGGCTCACGGCGAGCAGTTCGTCCACCAGCCCGGGGCAGTTGCTCGGCCATACGCCAAGTGCGTCGCCGGCTTCGTACTCCAGCCCCGAATCGCCCACGTCGAGCGCGAAGTAGCGCGTGTCCTTGTTGCCGCCCTGCCGGTTCAGGCGCAGGTTCTGCAGCAGCCGCGAGGGCGCCGGGCTGGCCTTGGTGGGGACGGTGCCGGGAATCACGGCGGGAATCATGCCTTCGGGCGGGGTGGCGTGCAGCGCGGCGTGCTCCGCCTTGATGCGCGCCGTCACGTTATCCAGCSATGCGTCGGCGGTGGCCTGGAAGTCGCTGTCGCAGTCGACCCGTTCCAGCAGCGCACGCGCTCCCAGTTGCGCGAAGCGCGCATCGAGCTTGCGGCCGTGGCCACAGAACTGGTCGTAGCTGCTGTCGCCGAAGGCCAGCACGGCGTAGCGCAGGTGCTCCAGGCGCGGCGCGAGGTCCGCCGCCAGCGCTTGCCAGAAACCCTGGCCGTTGTCGGGCGCATCGCCGTCGCCGAAGGTGCTGCTCATCAGTAGCAGGTACTGCGTCTTGGCCAGGGAGGCGAGCTTGTAGTCGGCCATGCAGGCGCTACGGATCTCGAAGCCGGATTCCATCAGCGCGGTGGCGTAGCGCTCGGTCAGCGACTCGACATTGCCGGTCTGCGAGGCCCACAGCAGCGTGACCACGGGGCGCGCGCCGACGATCTTGATGGCGGGCTCGGCCACCCCGGTCGGGGAGGTCCCGGTGGCCGGCGCGGCCGGTGCGCCAGGCACGGCCGCGGGCACGGCGTTGCCGGCATCGGCGCGGCAGAACATGCCGGCCAGCAGGCCGTTGAGCCAAAGCCGTTTTTCAGGGGCCACCGGTGCGCTGGCGGGCAGCATCGGCGCGGCCTGGCCCGACGCGCCGCCGGCCAGGCGCAGGCCGCCAACGAAGCCGGCCAGGTAGAGGCGCTCCGCGTCGCCGAGCACGGGTGCGCTGGCGGCGGGGAGGTCGAGCAGGGCGGCGAATGCGTCGATGCGGGTCATTTCGGATTCCGTGGTCATGCTGTCAGGCTGGGCTGGCGCGTGCCGGGCTGCTTGGACTGCTTGGGCTGCTTGAGCTGATTGGGGCGTGGCGTGCTCTTGCGGCGCATCCTGCCCGGCTTGCGCGGGCACGTCGGCGACGCGGCTGAGTGCCACCGCGCAGAACTTGAGCTCGGGCTGCCGGGAGATCGGGTCGACCGCATCGCTGGTCACGGCGTTGATGCACAGCTCGTCGCCATAGGCGTCGTTCCAGTGCATCGGTGCAAAGCAGTTGCCGGCGCGCACGCGTTCGGTCACCACCGCCGGGAGCACGGCGCGGCCGCGGCGCGAGCGGATCTCGACGCGGTCTTTGTCGCGCACGCCGAGCGCCTGCGCGTCTTCCGGATGGATTTCGACGAACGGCCCGGGATTGAGCTTGTTGAGCATCGCCACCTTGCCGGTCTTGGTCATGGTGTGCCACTGATGCTGCAGGCGGCCGGTATTGAGCACGATCGGGTATTCGCGGTCGGGCATCTCGGCGGGATCGGCATGCGGACGCGCGAAGAACACGCCTTTGCCTTGAGGCGTGGCGAACCACAGGCGCGGAGGTTCGCCGCCGGCGGGCGTCATCGGCGCCTGATGCGTGCCGTCGTTGAGGTAGCGCAGCGGATTGCGATCCGGTCCGTGCGCGCTGGAGCAGGGCCACTGCAAAGGCGTCTCGCGCAGGCGCAGATGGCTGGCGCCGCGCAGGTCGTAGCCGGTCTTGGGATTGTCGAAGCCAGTGATCTCGTCGAAGACCTCCGCCGCGCTGCGATAGCCGAAGGCGTCGGCATAGCCCATCTCGCAGGCCACCCGCGCGATGATCTGCCAGTCGGGCAGCGCCTCGCCGGGCGGGGCGATGGCCTGCTGCATCAGCGTCATATTGCGTTCGGAGTTGATCATCACGCCTTCGGCCTCGGCCCACAGCGCGCCCGGCAGCAGCACGTCGGCGTAGCGGTTGGTCTCCGTGTCGAGGAAGGCGTCCTGGGCAATCACCAGCTCGGCTGCCTGCAGCCCCGCGATCACGTTGGCGCGGTTGGCCACGGTGGCGACCGGATTGGTGCAGATGATCCAGCAGGCCTTGATGTCGCCGGCGGCCATGCGCGCGAACATGTCGACGGTGCCGCCGCCCAGTCGCGTGTGCAGGGTGCCCCCGGGCACGCCCCAGCGCTGTTCCGTGAATGCGCGGTCCTCCTCCACCAGCACCGAGCGCTGGCCCGGCAGGCCAGGACCCATGTAGCCCATCTCCCGGCCACCCATGGCGTTGGGCTGGCCGGTCAGCGAGAACGGCCCGCTGCCGGGGCGGCAGATCTTGCCGGTGGCCAGGTGCAGGTTGCAGATGGCGTTGGTGTTCCAGGTGCCGTGGGTGCTCTGGTTCAGGCCCATGGTCCAGCAGCTCATCCACTCGGGCGCATCGCCGATCCACTCGGCGGCCTGGCGCACCTGGGCGGCGGGGATGCCGGTGATCTCCTCCACGCGCTCGGGCGTGTAGTCGTCCAGGAAGGCCGGCATGGCCTCCCAGCCTTCGGTGAATTCGGCGATGAAGGCGGGATCGGTCTTGCCGTTCCTGTGCAGCAGGTGGAGCAGGCCGTTGAGCAGGGCCAGGTCGGTGCCCGGCTTGATCTGGAGATACAGGCCGGCCTTGTCGGCGGTGGCATTGCGGCGCGGGTCCACCACGATCAGCCGCGCACCGGCCTTGACGCGGTCCATCATGCGCAGGAACAGGATCGGGTGGCAGTCGGCCATGTTGGCGCCGCTCACGAAGAACAGGTCGGCGCGGTCGAAATCCTGGTAGGAACCGGGCGGACCGTCGGCGCCCAGTGACAGCTTGTAGCCGCTGCCGGCGCTGGCCATGCACAGGCGCGAATTCGACTCGATGTTGTTGGTGCCGACGAAGCCTTTGGCAAGCTTGTTGATGAGGTACTGCGCCTCGATCGACATCTGCCCGGACACATAGAACGACAGCGCATCCGGGCCGTGCGTATCGAGGATGGCCCGCAGCCTGCGGGCGGTGTCGGAAATGGCCTGCGCCATCGGCAGCGGCACCGGGTCCTGCTTGCGCTGGCGGCGCACGAAGGCATGCTCCAGCCGGCCGGACTTGCGCAGCGCCACGTGGGCGGACGAGCCCTTGGTGCACAGGCGGCCGAAGTTGGTGGGATGCTCCTTGTCGCCGGAGATCTTCACCACCTGCTCGTTTTCCACGTGCAGGGTCATGCCACAGCCGACGCCGCAATACGGGCAGACAGTGTTGACGGTGCGGGCGTTGCCGCTGGCGGTGCTCATGCGCAGGTTTCCAAAAAAAAGCGCCCTGCCGGTGCAGTCGAAAGACTGAACAGGCAGGGCGCCGTTGCCCAAGCTCGTGCTGATGCTACGAATGCAGTGAATTCATCGAGGGACCGGCATTGATCCCGTGCTGAAGAGGTCTACGCAAGTAGCGCGCCAGGTGTTGGGCGGTGCTTTTGGCGCGGCGCGGTGCGCGAATGCACAAAACCGGTGCTTACTGGGGCCGGTTTTGTGCATTGCGGGAGCGGCGGGCGTTGCGATCGGCCCGGCGTGAGGCGCCGGACCCCGGCGCGGGTGGCGCCGGCTCATCGTGGCAGTGGCCGYAGGGTCATCCCGGGTCCTCCCGGGCAGGGAGCGCGGCAGGCGGTGGCCGGGCAAGCGGCCGGATCCTGCGCGGCGCGAAGCGCTAGGCGGCCCGCCCGGCGCGGTGGCTGAGACCCATGCGGCAGGCCAGGTCGAAGGCATTGGTCATGGCGTCGGCCGTGGCCGCGCCCCGGCCGACGATATCGTAGGCGGTGCCGTGGGCCGGCGTGGTGACCGGGATCGGCAGGCCGCCCTCCACCGTGACGCCCACCTCGAAACCCAGCAGCTTGGTCGCGATCTGGCCCTGGTCGTGATACATGGTGACGATGCCGTCCAGATGGCCGTTGCGCGCGCGCACGAAGATGGTGTCGGCGGGATAGGGGCCTTCGGCGTGATAGCCGGCGGCGCGGGCCTGTTCGATGCCGGGCGCAATGATGTCGCCTTCCTCGCTGCCGTAGTTGCCGTTGTCGCCGTTGTGCGGGTTGAGGCCGCACACGCCGATGCGCGGCGCGGCGTTGCCGGAAGCCTTGAGGGCGTCGGTGAGCATGCGGATGGCGCCGTCGATGCCGCCGGGCGTGAGCAGCGACGAGACCGCCTTGAGCGGTACATGTGAGGTCACCCGCGCGGTCCAGAGCTTGTCGAGCACATTGAATTCACCGCAGCGGCCCTGGTAGTCCAGCAGCCTGGCGAACCAGCGCATCTCGTCTTCCTCTTGCATGCCGCCCAGGCGCAGCGCGCCCTTGTTGAGCGGGCCGAAGCACAGCGCGTCCGCCTGGCCGGCGGTGACCATGCGCGCGCCCAGCGTCAGCGCCTCCAGCATGAAGGCGCCATTGTCGCGGGCGGCCACGCCGGCGGCGAAAGTGGCGTTCATGCCGGGCCAGTCGACGATCTCCAGCCAGGGAGCCGCCTGCGGCACGGGCACGCCGGCCGCGCGGGCGCCGGCTTCCAGCGCGGCGCGGCTGGCGATCAGCGCCACCTGCGCGCGCCCGGGCAGCGCGGGATCGGCGAGCAGCCGCGCGGTGATCTCGGGGCCGATGCCGGCGGGGTCGCCGATAAAGAGTGCAATGCGGGGCAGGGCTGCCATGTTCAATCCATCCTGATGTTCTGTTCGCGGATCAGCTTGCCGAAGCGGTCGTAGTCCGCCTTCTGCAGCTGGATGAACTGCTCGCGCGTGAGCGTGCCGGGATCGCCGCCGAGGCCGCGCAGCTTGCTTTGCACCTCGGGCAGCTTCAGCGCGGTATTGAACTCGCGCGTGAGGCGATCGAGCGCGGGCGCCGGCGTCTGGCGCGGCGCGTAGAAGGCATACCAGGTGCTCATGTCCGCGCCCTTGATGCCGATCTCCTGCAAGGTGGGCACGTCGGGCAGCGCGGCCGAGCGCCTGGGCGTGGTCACCGCCAGCGCGCGCAGCTTGCCGGAGCGGATATGCGGCATGGCCGACGACGACGTATCCAGCATGATCTGCACCTGCCCGGCCATCAGGTCCACGTGGGCCTGCGAGCTGCCCTTGTACGGCACATGGACCATCTGCGTGCCGGTGGCCTTCATGAACAGTTCGGCCGCCATGTGCTGCACGCTGCCGATGCCAGAACTGGCGTAGCTGAACTTGCCGGGCTGCGCTTTGATCTGGGCGACCAGCGACGCCACGCTGTCGGCCTGCACCTGCGGCGCCACCAGCAGCACATGCGGGACCRCCAGCGCCAGGCCGATCGGGGTCAGGTCCTTGAGCGGGTCGAAGGACAGGCGCATGAGCTGCGGCGCGATCACCTGTGGCGAGTTGGTCGCTGCCAGCAGGGTGTAGCCGTCGGCGGGCGCCTTCGCGGTCAGGTCCGCGGCGATGGTGTTGGCCGCGCCGGGGCGGTTGTCCACCAGCATGGGCTGCCCGAGCGGGCCGCCCATTTTCTCGGCAAACAGCCGGGCCACGATATCGGTGCCGCCGCCCGGCGGGGCGCCGACGTTGATGCGGATGGGCTTGTCGGGAAAGGCAGCGTGCGCGTGCGCGCAGAGCCCGAGCAACGTGCCGGCGGCCGCGGCGCGCCAGCGTGCGCGAAGTGCTTGCATGGGGTGTCTCCTGGTCGCGCACCGGCGTGGGCACGCGTATTTTTTGACTGCGATGGTGTGTGCTGTCCCGCACTATGCCGCGCCGGGGCGGCAGCGGCCATCAGTCTTTCGCCGTTGCTGCGTTCACATTTGGTGAATCCGCGGACGAAGCTGCCGCCGACCCCGCCGTCAGGACCGGGATCAGCGCGCGTGCCGCCGAAGACAGCTCGGCGTGCGGCTGGTGGCACAGCACGAAGCGGCGGCAGGCCCAGGCCTCGTCGATGGCGATATGCCGGAAGGTCTTGCCGCGCGCGAACATGGTTGCCACGTGGGCGGGCATGATGCCGATGCCGATCTCGCCCGCGATCATGGCGATCATGCTGTCGAAGCTGCCCACGCGGATGCGCATGCGCAGCGGCCGGCTGGCGGCCACGGCCAGGCGGCCGAGCGTGATGGAGATCGAGGCGCCCTCGGTGAGGCCGATCACTTCATGCGCCAGCAGGTCGTCGATGGCAACCTTGCGCGATCCGGCCAGCGGGTGCGCGTGATGCGCCACCAGCACCAGGCGGTCTTCGCGGTAAGGCAGCGATGGCAGGGCGACCGGCCCGACCGTGCTTTCATAGACCCCCACGTCCGCCAGGCCGCGCTTGACCGCCYGGATCACGCCCACGCTGTTGAGCTCCTGCAGGTCGACCTTGATGTCGGGCCACGCCGCGTGGCAGCGGCCGAGATCGGCGGGCAGGAACTGCACCACGGCCGAGGTGCAGGCGGCGATACGGATCACGCCGCGGTCGCCGTGCAGGAAGGCGGCGGCATCGTCCTGCATGCGGTCGACGGCGTGGATCAGGCTGCGCGCGTGCGCCAGCATGGCGCGGCCCGCATCGGTCAGCGCCATGCCGTGCGGGCGGCGCTCGAACAGGGGCAGGCCGAGTTGCGCCTCCAGTTCGCGGATACGGCGCGATGCCGCGGCCGGGACCAGGCACAACTGCTCGGCGGCGCGCGTGATGCCGCCGCTTTCCGCAGTGGCAATGAACAGCCGCATGGTGGTCAGGTCGAAGCGCAGGCTGGCCGCGGTGCGGGCGGCCTGCCGGGCGGCGGCAGAGGCGGGCATTGAAGTTGTGGCGGGCGTGGCGGGTGCGGCARGCGATGCGGGTAAGGCGGGCACGGCCGATGCTATGCCAGCTCGGCAAGCAGCGCGCACTGGGCCGAGACTTGCCGGCGGCCGCGGCGGCGCCGGTAGTTGCCATCCGCTTCCAGTTCCCAGGTGTCGCGGTTGTCCTTGAGGTAGCGCTTGAGCCCTTCTTCGATCACGCGCTTTTTCAGGGCCTTGTCCAGGATCGGGAAGCAGATCTCGATGCGGCGGAAGAAATCGCGCTCCATCCAGTCGGCGCTGGACAGGCGCACGTCTTCGGCCTTGTCGTTGTAGAAGTAGAAGATCCGCTCGTGCTCGAGGAAGCGCCCGAGCACCGAGCGCACGCGGATATTCTCCGACATCCCCGGCACGCCGGGCCGCAGCGCGCAGGCGCCGCGCACGATCAGCTCGATGCGCACGCCGTCGCAGGACGCCTGGTACAGCGCCTGGATGATCTTCGGCTCCAGCAGTGCGTTCATCTTGGCGATGATGAAGCCCTTGCGGCCCGCCTTGGCGTGCTTGGCTTCGCGGCGGATCGCCTCGAGCAGCGACGTGTGCATGGTGAACGGCGCCTGCCAGAGATGGGCCAGCGTGCCGGGATGGCCCAGTCCGGTCAGTTGCGAGAACACGTTGGCCACGTCGCAGGCGATGCTTTCCTTGCAGGTAAACAGGCCGATGTCAGTGAAGTTGCGCGCAGTCTGCGAGTGATAGTTGCCGGTGGACAGATGCACATAGCGGCGCAGCTTTTCGCCTTCGCGCCGCACCACCATCGCCATCTTGGCATGGGCCTTGTAGCCCACCACCCCATACACTACGTGCGCGCCGGCTTCCTCGAGCTGGGCGGCCCAGTTCATGTTGGCCTCTTCGTCGAAGCGCGCCAGCAGCTCCACCACCACGCTGACTTCCTTGCCGCGGCGTGCGGCGCCGATCAGCGCGTCGAGCAGCGCCGAGTCGTTGCCGGCCCGGTACACCGTCTGCTTGATCGCCATGACATCCGGGTCTTCCGCCGCCTGGCGGATGAAATCCACCACGGGCATGAACGACTGGAAGGGGTGGTGCAGCAGGATATCGCCATCGCGGATGGCGCGGAATATGTCGGTCTGGTCTTGCAGGGCCTTCGGCAGTCCGGCCCGGCACTGCGGGTACTTCAGGTCATCGCGGGCGACGCTGTCCGGCACCGGCATCAGCCGCACCAGGTTGACCGGGCCGTTGACGGAGAAGACTTCGGTGTCCTCGAGCCCGAATTGCTTCTGCAGGAACCGCGTCATCTCGTCGGAGCAGTTGTCCGCCACTTCGAGTCGCACGGCATCGCCATAGTGCCGCTGCGGCAACTCGCCCTGCAGCGCATCGCGCAGGTTCTTGATTTCGTCCTCGTCGACGAACAGGTCGCTGTTGCGGGTGACGCGGAACTGGTAGCAGCCGCGCACGCGCATGCCCGGAAACAGCTCGCACACATGGGCATGCAGGATCGACGACAGGAACACGAAGCCATGCTCGCAGCCGGAGATCTCGCTCGGCAGCAGGATGACGCGGGGCAGCGCCCGCGGCGCCTGCACGATCGCCGATCCGGCCTCGCGGCCGAAGGCATCCTTGCCATCCAGTTCCACGGCGAAATTCAGGCTCTTGTTGAGCACGCGCGGGAACGGGTGCGCCGGATCGAGGCCGATCGGCGTCAGCATCGGCATCAGCTCGCGGAAGAAGAAGTCCCGGATGTACTCGGCTTGCGGCCCGGTCCACTCCGGGCGCCGCAGGAAGCGGATGCCCTCGGTGGCCAGTTCCGGGATCAGGACCTCGTTGAACAGCCGGTATTGTTCGGCCACCAGCTTGTGGGCGCGCGCGCTGAGCAGCGCATAGACCTGGCGCGGGTCCAGCCCGTCGGGGCCGGGCAGCGCAGCCTGCAGCTTGATCTGCTCCTTGAGGCCGGCGACGCGGATCTCGTAGAACTCGTCGAGGTTGCTGCTGAACACGCACAGGAAACGCAGCCGTTCCAGCAGCGGGATCTCGCGGTCCTCTGCCTGGAACAGCACGCGCCGGTTGAATTCCAGCTGGCTGGCGACACGATTGAGGAAGGATTGCCGGGCGTCGGCGCTGGCAAGGAAATCCGCCGGAGTGCCATTAGAATCACTCTGCGGCAAGGGGAGGGACGGGGCGTTCTGGAGTGGGACACCCGAGCCTTCTGCCATATTCGACTTCAATCCTGTTCTGGTGAGGATCGCCGCCGGGGGGCGACCAGATGGATCATAGTACCCCGTCGCGCGGCGCTTGAGGAGGCTTTGCGGCGGCAGCGCAACTAAAGTGTCATGTCTTTGTGTTAAAAGGCGCCCGCTCCCGGGCCCGCGCCGCCCGTCGGGCCGCGCGCGGCAGACCCGGTGYGGGCGCGTTTCGGCCTCCAGCCCCGCTCAGCCGAGCGCCGGATAGTCAAGGTAACCCGCCGACGTCCCGCCGAAGAACGATGCCGCATCAGGCGCATTGAGGGGATGGTTTCCCTTCAGGCGCGCCGGGAGATCCGGGTTGGCGAGAAAGGGCCGCCCGAAAGCGATGAGGTCGGCACGCCCGTCGGCAATGGCCTGCTCCGCGCTGGCGCCGTCGTAGCCGCCGGCGAGCATCAGTACGCCGTCGTAATCGTTGCGCAGGGCCTGGATGATGGCATCCCAGCGCGGGTCGAAGTTCTCATCCTTCACCACCCCGACCATGGCCGGCTCCACCAGATGCAGGTACGCCAGGCTGCGCTCGCTGAGCCGGCGCACGATATGGCCGTAGGTTGCTTCCGGCGTTTCGTCGCCCATGCCCATGAAGCGGCCCATGGGCGTCAGGCGCACGGCAACCCGGCCGGCGCCGACTTCTTCGCTGATGGCGTCCACGACTTCCAGCAACAGGCGCGCGCGGTTCTCGATGCTGCCGCCATAGCCGTCGTTGCGCTGGTTGCTGTTCGAGTTGATGAACTGGTCGAGCAGGTAGCCATTCCCTGCGTGGATCTCCACGCCGTCCATGCCGGCGGCGATGGCGTTGCGGGCTGCCTGGCGATAGTCAGCCACGATCTGCCTGATCCCTTCGGTGGTCAGTTCCTGCGGCACGGGCACGTCGCCCCAGACGCCATTGCCGTGCTCGTCGACGATGAATGTCTTGCCGGGGACCGGCAGCGCGCTCGGGGCGACCGGCAACGCGCCACCGGGCTGGAACACCGGGTGCGAGACCCGTCCGACGTGCCAGAGCTGGAGGAACATCTTGCCGCCTTCGGCATGCACGGCCTCGCTCACCTTGCGCCAGCCTTCGACCTGTTCCTGGCTGTAGATGCCGGGTGTCCAGGCATAGCCTTGCCCTTGCTGCGAGATCTGGGCCGCCTCGGAAATGATGAGGGCGGCCGAGGCGCGCTGCCGGTAGTACTCGGCATTCATCGCAGTGGGCACATTGCCGGGTTGCCCGGCGCGCGAGCGGGTAAGCGGCGCCATCGCGACGCGGTGTGCCAGCGAGATATTGCCCACGGAAATCGGCGTAAAGAGATGCTTGTTCAAGATAAGGCTCCTTCGATCAAGGATTTGGAGAGAATCGCATTGCGTTTTGTTTTTTGTTTTTTGGGTATTGCGCATTGCGCACTGCGCACTGCGCACTGCGTATTGCGTATTGCGGTGTCACTAAGGTAGGCCCTTGGGCGGCTGCGCGGAATGGGAGCGCCGCGCAACTCAGCGTTGCGCCGGGAGCAAGGCCGCGACTGGCGCTCGAAGCGATGCGGGTGCCGCAGACCGGCGCTGCCGCGGCGCGGCAAACGAAAAGCGGCCTCCTTGCGCGGGAGGCCGGCACGCGCTGGCCACGGCGGCAAGTCAGCGCCGTCGTGCCGTTGCCTTATGCACCGGGGCCCTTCGGCAAGGCCTCGATATCCGTCTTGGACGGTGCGGGGGGTGAAGGCGTGTCCCGGTGGCAAGCGTGGCGCTTGCCGTCGAATTCGGGACCTGCCTCAGCGGTGTTCGAGGTATCCGCGCAGCGCGTCGATAAACGCCATGACCTTCGGGGGCGGGTGGCTGGTCGGCGGGAAGATGGCCTGGATACCCGCGGCCTCGGTCTCCCAGTCCGGCAGAAGACGCACAAGGCGCCCGGCCTGCACATCCTCCCGCACCGAGAAGTCCGTGAGCAGGCCGAAGCCGCCGCCGGCGAGCACGGCCGCGCGGCACGCGTGGGCCGTGTTGGCCATCAGCAGGTTGGTGCAGCGCAGGGTCTGCTGTTGCTGCTGGCCATTGCGCAGGGTCAGCGAATGGGGTCTTGGCAAGATCGACAACGCCACGCAGGGCAGGCCGGCCAGGTCGAGCGGGGAGCGTGGCTGTCCCCACGCCTTCACGAAGCCGGGACTGGCCACCAGCCATTTGACGAAGCTGCCGAGCCTGACGGCCCGGTGGTTCGAATCCTGCAGGCGGCCAAGCCGGATGGCAACGTCGACACGTTCCGCGATCAGGTCCACATAGCGGTCGTTGCAGGCCAGTTCGATCTCCAGCGCGGGCTGGGCCGCGCGCAGGGCAACCAGCGCCGGCGCGACGACCAGCGAGCCGTAGTCGATCGGCGCGCTCACGCGCAGGGCGCCGCGCAGGGGGCCGGTGCGTCCCRCCGCGTCCGCGATGGCGCTCTCGGCGGTGGCGATGATCTGCCGGCACGCCTGGTAGAAGGCCTTGCCGGAGTCCGTCACGCTCAGGCGCCGCGTGGTCCGGTGCAGCAGGCTCGCCCCGATCTCGGCCTCCAGGCGCTGCATATGGCTGCTGACCACTGTCTTGGCCAGCCCGAGGCGCTCGGCCGCCGAAGTCATCGAGCCGGTCTCGACCACGGCGACGAAGATGGCGAGGCGATTCAGGTTGACGTGCTGGAGATCGGTCATGTTCCACTCTGCCGGCACCGCGGCGGGATCCGGGGTGCGCTGTCCGCTGGGGTTGAATTGTCCTGTCCAGAAGGACTATGTTTCCGCGATTATCTATCTTCCGGCGGCCAATCCCAAGGGGTAGGCTCTGCTTTCGCGCTAACCCGTCCCGTCCGCGCCCGCCGTCCAGGGCGCTCCAACCCAAGCAAAGACACAGATGCCAACCAAGACCAAGCCTGTTGCGCCGATCCGGCTGTACACCACCCGCCTCTCGGGCCATGGACACCGGGTTCGCCTTTTCCTGACCTTGCTCGACCTGCCGTTCGAGGTCACCGAGATCGACATGAAAGCAAAGGACAACCGCCGCCCGGAATTCCTCGCCATCAGCCCTTTCGGCCAGGTACCGGCGATCCAGGATGGCGATACGGTCCTGTATGACTCGAATGCGATCCTGGTGTACCTGGCAAGGCGCTATGGCGATGCGGCGTGGCTGCCCGAAGACGAGCTTGGCGCCGCCGCGGTGCAGCGCTGGTTTTCGCTTGCCGCGGGGCAGATCGCCTATGGCCCCTGCGCCGCCCGCCTGGTGACCGTGTTCGGGGCGCCGCTGGACCATGAAGCGGCCAGGAAGATCGCGGTCAACCTGTTCGAAGTGATCGAAGCCGGGTTCGCCACCAGCCCGTTCGCCATTGGCTCGGTGCCCACCGTCGCGGACATCGCCGCCTACACCTATATCGCCCATGCCCCGGAAGGCGGCGTGTCGCTCGAGCCTTATCCGAACCTGCGCGCATGGCTGCGCCGCATCGAGGCATTGCCCCGCTTCGCCGGCATGCCCGTGACCAAGGCCGGCTTGCTGGCCGGATAAGGCTGCCGCGCTGGCTGCCTGAGGGAGAACGACCATGTCGCAGAATGCCGCACCGCCGCCGGGATGGCCCGGCCCGCAATCCCCGTTCCACGCCACCGAGCTGCTGGCCCAGCAGCATGCGGGCGTGCGCGAGATGGCCGACCGGAGCGGGCGGCGCGGCATTCGCACCTACATGCCGGAGCAGCACCGGGAGTTCTATGCGACGCTGCCGTTCCTGGTGCTGGGCGGGCTGGATGCGCAGGGCCAGCCCTGGGCAACGATCAGGGCCGGCGAGCCCGGATTCGTGTCGTCGCCGGATCCGTGCACGCTTCGCATTGGCGGCGCGGCGCTGCCCGGCGATCCCCTGGCGGGCACCTGGTTGCCAGGCGCGATGGTGGGCGGGCTGGGCATCCAGCCGCAGACCCGGCGCAGGAACCGCGTCAACGGCGTGGTCAGCGCAGCGGATGGCGATGCGTTCACGCTCAGGGTCAGCCAGAGCTTCGGCAACTGCGCGCAGTACATCCAGCGCCGTACGCCCGTGCCCGTGGCCCGGACGCCATCCGCCTCGCGGGCCCGTGTGTTGCGTGCCGGCGCGCTATCCGATGCGGACCGGAGCCTGCTGGCGCGCGCCGACACGTTCTTTGTCGCCAGCGCCAATGCGGATGCATCCGCCGGCATGTCCGGCGGCGCCGATGTATCCCATCGGGGCGGCCTGCCCGGTTTCGTCCAGGTCGGGGACGACGGCGCCATCACCGTGCCGGACTACAGCGGCAACCGGTTCTTCAATACGATCGGCAACCTGCTGCACGATCCGCGCGCCGGGCTTCTGTTCGTCGACCTCGCGTCGGGCGATATCCTCTACCTCGTGGTGACCGCCGAGGTGATATGGGAAGGGCCCGAACTGTCGGCATTCCAGGGGGCGCAGCGCCTGTTGCGGTTCCGCGTCCGGGAAGCGCGCCGCACGCCTGGCGCCATGCCGTTTGCCTGGTCGGATGTGGAGTACGCGCCCGAATTCGGCCGCACGGCCCAGACCGCCGGCGCCGCCGGTAGGCAGCAGCAGCTTATGCCTGGATCTGTGATGGCTACGGTGCTGCCGCTGCCACCCGGGTCCTGTTGTTGACAGGGCGAGCCAGAACAGATGGGATCGCGCCATGGCCAGCCGCGCGGAGACGGCGCGCGCGGATGCGGGACGCCAGGCGGCAAGCCTATGCGGTCGTGGCGTCCCGGTTCGTCGGCCCCGGAATCCGCGCGAGAAAATCGAGGAAGGCACCGATGCGCCTGGAGCCACGCTGGTTCGGCAGGTAGAGGGCGGAAATGGCCGAGCTGGCCCGGTTGGGATTGACGGTCCAGTCCTCGAACAGCGACGTCAGCCGGCCACCCTGGATGTCCTCGCCGACGAGCCAGTCAGGCACGAGGGCGATGCCGCCGTCGGCCAGGGCCAGTTCGCGCAGCACTTCCGCATTGTTGCTCCTGAAGTTGCCCGGGATGGGCACCTGGACTTCCTCCGCGTCGCGCAGGAACGTCCAGACCTGCTGGCCGGCGCCATAGCTGAAACGCAGGCATTCGTGCCCGAGCAGGTCAGACGGCGCGGCCGGCAGGCCACGCCGCTGCAGATAACCGGGACTGCCCACCACCTTGCGGCGGAATACGCCGATCTGCCGTGCAACCACGTCGTCGAACGCGGCCGCGCTGCCGAGCCGGATGGACAGGTCGATGCGCTCGCCGAGCAGGTCGACGATGTCGTCGGTGAGCGTGACCTCAAGTTCGAGCTTGGGGTGGCGTGCAAGCAGTCCGCCCAGGAACGGCGCGATGCAGCGCCGCCCGAACGCAACCGGCAGGGAAACGCGGAGCTGGCCGACCGGCGTATCGCCGCGGTCGGCGATAAGCGCATCCGCCTCCGCCACCGCGTCCAGGATCTTTCGCGCGCGCTGGTAGTAGGCGGCGCCGGCTTCGGAGACGGTGACCTGGCGGGTCGAGCGGTTCAGCAGGACGGCGCCGAGTTCCTCCTCCAGGTTGTCCATCAGCCGGGTCACGGACGACGTGGCGAGGTTCAGCCTGCGGGCGGCGGAGGAAAACCCCTTGGCGTCGACGGTCTCGACGAACATCTTCAATGCCAGCAGCTTGTCCATGATCATGGCTCCAGCGTCGGGGGAGGGTCCGGCTGGCCGGTCGTCAGGCGCGCGGCTTGCGCAAGGTGCGCATCACGGCGGGTGCGCCGTGGAGGAACATATCGACCTTCAGGCGCACATCGGTGGCGACGTCGGCGGGAACCTTCAGGCCATAGACCCACTTGCGCACGCCGAGATAGAAAATGGAGGCGTGCAGGCTCCAGAYCATCTCGACCTCGGCGTCGAGTTCGGCGGTGTTGCGCGGCTCGGGGATGTCGAACTCCGCCCGCACTTCGGCCAGCACGGGCAGGAACACCTTGCTGCGCAGCTTGTTGAGATACTTGTTGTTGATGCCCTCGCGCGTCAGGCCGGCAAAGATGAACACGCGGATCCATTCTTCCCGCAGGATGACGGACGCGTAGTCGAGATAGAACGCATACAAGCGTTCGGTCAGCGGCGTCGAGCGGTCGGCGATCTGTCGCTCCCAGTCGGGGCGCCACTGGAATACCTCGTTGTACACCCGGTCGATCAGTGCCTCCTTGCTCTCGAAGTAGCGGTACAGCAGAGGCTGCGTGACGCCGATCTGCTTCGCGAGTTCCCGGGTGCTGCCGGAGAAGCCGTTGCGGGTGAAGTGTTCGATGGCCTTCTGGACGATCTGCTGCTCCCGTTCCTCCGGAAGCAATCGTTTGCCGGTCTTTGCCGGGGCATCGTTCTTGGGTGAAGCCGCGTCTCGATTCATTCATCCACCTGTGCAGGGCATTCCCGTGCGGAGTGCTGGCTGCATTGTACCAATCAGATGATAAATTGCGAGACGCGGCGGTACTGGTCCAGGCATGGCAAGGCCAGGGCCCCTAGATATTCAAGGCGCGCTTGCGCACGGCGAGCGCGGCCTCGCGCATCACCTCGGACAACGAGGGGTGCGGATGGCTGAGCATGCCGATATCCTCCGAAGATGCCTTGAACTCGAGGGCCACGACCGCCTCCGCGATCAGGTCGGAGGCATTGGCCGAGATCACGTGGATGCCGAGCAGCTCATCGGTCTTGGCATCCGCGATCATCTTCACGAAGCCCTCCGTCTTGCCGATGCCCAGCGCGCGCCCGTTCGCCATCATGGGGAACTGTCCCGACCTGACCTCGCGGCCCTCCGCCTTCAATTGCTGCTCCGATTTGCCGACCCAGGCGATCTCCGGTTCGGTGTAGATGACCCAGGGAATGCAGTTGTAGTCCAGGTGCGGCTTCTGGCCATCGATGCGCTCGGCCACCATCACGCCTTCGTCTTCTGCCTTGTGCGCCAGCATCGGCCCGCGCACGACATCGCCGATCGCGTGGATGCCGGGGATGGCGGTGGCGCAGTGATCGTCCACCGGGATAAAGCCGCGCTCATCCGTCGACAACCCTACCGTGTCGAGGCCGAGATCGTCCGTGTTGGGGACGCGGCCGACGGAGACGATGAGGCGATCGGCCTCCAGCGTCTGGCCGGYGCCGTCCTTGTCCTTGTACTGGATCGTGAGGCCCTTCTTGGTGATCTTCACGTCCCCGATGCTGACCCCGAGATGGATGGTCAGGCCCTGCTTCTTGAACAGCTTTTCCGCTTCCTTCGCCACCGCTTCGTCGAGCGCGCCGAGGAAGGTCGGCAGCGCTTCGAGCAGGGTGACCTCCGCGCCAAGCCGGCGCCAGACGGAGCCCAGCTCCAGGCCGATCACCCCGGCCCCGATCACGGCGAGCTTCTTGGGTACGGAGTCGAAGGCGAGGGCGCCTTCGTTGTCGGAGACGATCTTGTTGTCGACCGGAATGCCGGGAAGATGCCGCGCCTTCGAGCCGGTCGCGATGATCACATGCCTGGCCGTGTAGGGCCTGGCGCTGCCGGCTTCGCCGGCCTCGACGCTGATGGCGCCGTCGGCGCGCCCCAGGAACTTGCCGTGGCCCTTGATCCAGGTGATCTTGTTCTTGCGGAACAGGAACTCGACGCCGCCGGTGATCTTCTCGACGATGGCGGCCTTCCTGCCGATCATCGTGTCGAGGTCAAGCGTCACCCCTTTCGCCTTCACCCCGTGATCGGCAAGATGCTGGAGGGCGTTCTCGTATTGCTCCGACGACGCCAGCAAGGCCTTGGACGGGATGCACCCGACGTTCAGGCAGGTGCCGCCGAGTTTCGGCTTGCCCGCGGGGTTCTTCCATTCCTCGATGCAGGCCACCGACATGCCGAGCTGCGCCGCGCGGATCGCCGCGATGTAGCCGCCGGGGCCGGAGCCGATCACGATCACGTCGAAATCCGTGGCCACGGTGGCCGTGGCTGCTGCAGCCGCGGGTGCCGGGGCAGCCGCGGGAGCCGGCGCGGCCGCGGCCGGTGCAGGCGCGGCGGCCTTGCCGCTAGGGTCGATGGTCGCGATCACCTCCTCGGCCTTGACCGTCGCGCCGTCGCCGCGAACRATCTGGGCCAGCACGCCGTTGGCGGGGGAGGGCACTTCGAGCACAACCTTGTCGGTCTCGACCTCGACAAGTATCTCGTCGAGCACAACGGCATCGCCTGCTTTTTTCTTCCATTGCAGCAAGGTGCCTTCGGAGACCGATTCGGATAGTTGAGGCACCTTGACTTCGATCGCGGCCATGTTTCGATTCCCCTTTTTCTGGATGCACTGTTCAGCCCTGCTTGATCAGGCCGAGCTCGCAGTCCACCAGCTGGTTGTCGAAGGCGCCGCGTTCGCGCGCGCCGCGCGCGGACCTGTCGGTCACGGAGAACACGTAGATGCCGCCGAAGGCAACCAGCATGGAGAACAGCGCGGGATACTCGTAAGGGTAGAGCGCGGTCGCATGGCCAAGGACCTGCACCCAGACGGTGGGGCTGAGCACCGTCAGCACCACCGCGGTCAGCAGGCCCAGCGATCCGCCGATCACGGCGCCGCGGGTCGTCAGTCCCCGCCAGTAGATCGACAGCAGCAGCACCGGGAAGTTGGAGCTGGCGGCGATGGAGAAGGTCAGGCTGACGATGAAGGCGATGGTCTGCTTCTCGAACAGGATGCCAAGCAGGATGGAGAGCACGCCAAGCACGAGCGTCGTCATCCGGGAAACCCGCATTTCCTCCTTGTCCGTCGCGGCACCCTGGCGCAGGACCTTGGCATAGAGGTCATGCGAAATGGCCGAGGAGCCTGCCAGCGCAAGGCCGGCCACGACGGCCAGGATGGTCGAGAACGCCACCGCGCAGATAAAGCCGAGGAAGACGTTGCCGCCCACCGCGTGCGCCAGGTGCACCGCGACCATGTTGACGCCGCCGATCACCGCGCCCGACGCGTTGTGATAGAGCGGATCGGTGGCGACGAGCGCGATCGTGCCGAAGCCGATGATGATGATCAGCGCATAGCCGGTGCCGACGATGCCGGTCGCGTACAGGATGCTCTTGCGCGCGGCCTTGACGTCGCCGACGGTGAAGAAGCGCATCAGGATGTGCGGCAGGCCCGCGGTGCCGAAGATCAGCGCCAGGCCCAGGGACACCGCCGAGACCGGATCGGACACCAGGCCGCCCGGGCTCATGATCGCCGCATGCTTGCCGTGGGCCACGATCGCTTGCGAGAACAGCGCGTTCAGGCTGAAGCCGAAGCGGCTCAGGACCATGAAGGCCATGAAGGCAGCGCCGGCGAGCAGCAGCACGGCCTTGATGATCTGGATCCACGTGGTGGCCAGCATGCCGCCGAAGAAGACATAGACGACCATCAGCACGCCGACCAGCACCACCGCGGCCGTGTAGTTGAAGCCGAACAGCAGCTCGACCAGCTTGCCGGCACCGACCATCTGCGAGACCAGGTACAGCAGCACGATGACGATGGAGCTCGATGCCGAGAACGCGCGGATCGGCCGCTGCTGCAGCCGGTACGAGACCACGTCCGCCAGCGTGAAGCGGCCGAGGTTGCGCAGCGGCTCGGCGATCAGGAACAGGATGATCGGCCAGCTCGCGAGGAAGCCGATCGAGTAGATCAGGCCGTCGTAGCCGCTCGTGAACACCAGCGCCGAGATGCCGAGCAGGGAAGCCGCGGACATGTAGTCGCCGGCGATGGCCCAGCCGTTCTGCATGGCGGTGATCTTGCCGCCCGCGGCATAGTGGTCGGCCACGCTGTTGTTCTTCTTCGCGGCCCAGCGCGTCACCACCAGCGTCGACGCGACGAACACCAGGAACATGGCGATGGCGATGAGGTTCAGGCCCTGGCCCACCGCGGATGTCGCGGCATGGGCCGGCAACGCCGGCAGCGCGGCCAGCAGCAAGGCCGGAGAGAGGAAGATGCGCTTCATTTTGCTGCCCCTTGCTTGATGTCGCTGATCAGCTTGTCGTAGACCGTATTGGTGCGATGCACGTACACCGCCACCAGGAGGAAGGTCACCGCGAACATGCCGAAGCCGACCGGGATGCCCACGCTGGTCGGCAGGCCGGGCGTGAGGGGCYGGCCCAGCAGCGCCGGGTTGAAGGCCAGCGTAAGGATGTAGCCGAAGTACACGGCCAGCATGAGGGCGGTGAGCGTCCATGCGAAGGTACGCCGCGTGCGCACCAGGGACTGGAACCGGGGATCGTTGAGCAGCGGGTTCCGCGCGGGCGGGGGCGGCGGTTCCGCCTTGCGGGCGGCGGGCGGGTAGCTTGTGGCGGTATGTTCCACGGTTGTCTCCATTGGGGGCGTATGTGATGCCGGGCGGCGTTTCGGCAGGCTGCGGGGAGCGCTGCAAGGCGCTGCCACCCGGGATGTCGATGCATGTCGAGGCGGCATGGCGGTCAGAACCGCGTCGACACCGCCGTCTCGCGCATGACGGCTTCCGGCGTGCGATAGCGCTCCGCCATCTGGCGATCGGTCTCGTCCTTGAGTTGTGCCTGCATATATGCGCCCAGGTGGCGGGCGTGCTGGACGATCGCCATGCCTACCTGCACGCGCTCGGCGCTATAGGTCTCCAGCGCCGACGGCACCGAATCGTGGCTCTTCAGGGCTTTTATCAGCGCCATGGCGTCGCCCGCGGCCTTGGTCACGCCCATGCCGCAGTGTGGCCGCGCCACGAAGGCGGCGTCGCCGAGCAGCGCCACGCGGTCGAACGCCATGCGCGGCACCTCGAGATCGAAGATGGGCTGGAACAACGGCTGTGCGGTCTTGGTCACGACCTCGCCGAACTGCGGGGCGAGAAGCGTCAGTGCGGCTTGCTCCATGTCGGCCAGCACGTCGGGGCGGATCAGCGCGGGCGGAATGCCGCCCGGCCAGCGCTTGCCGCTGGCGTCGGTGAGCAAGTCAGGCAGGTCGATATCCTCGCTGGTGGCGCGGTACCAGACAAAGTTGTAGCGGCGCTCGCCGGGCTGCGTGCTGTTGCCCTGGCCGGCAACCGGGTAGCCGAGGATCTGCTCGTGCGCAGGCAGGCAGAAGGCGAACTTCTCGAACAGCATGTCGCGCGTGGGCTGGCTGAGCAGCGTTTCATCCACCAGCCCGCGCCACGCGATATAACCCGCGTACTGGAGCTTGACCTCGGGCAGGAAGCGTTCCCGCAGCGCGGAGCGGAAGCCGTCGGCGGCGATGACCAGGTCGGCGAAATGCATGGAACCGTCGCTGAGCGTAACCGTGGCGCGGTCCGGCTGGCTGTCGACCGCGACCACGGTTGCGCCCGGGCGATAGCTGCCGCCCGAGAAGGCGGAGCGCAGCACGTGGTACATCTTGCCCCACGCCGTCAGCGTCTGGGGCATCTCGCGTTGCGACTGCACGCTGCCGTCCCGGGCCAGCGTGAGCCGCGACTTGACCTGCACGCCGATCGAGTCGTCCACCTCGACGCCGGCCGCGCCAAGCGCCTCGAACAATTCCGGGTGCGTGACAATGCCGGCGCCGCGCCCTGCGAGCGCTTCCGTAACCCGCTCGAAGACCTCGACTTCCCACCCGTCGCGGGCAAGCAGGTTGGCGGCGAACAGCCCGCCCAGCGAACCGCCGACGACGATGGCCTTCGGCCGCTTCGACATGGTTGTCATGATCACTCTCCTGCAGTTTCGAGGCTGCGCGCGCTGTCCGCGGCGCCCGGCATTTCAAGGCCCGCAACCTCGGCTGCGGGATAGTTCAGTTCGATGGTGACGCCGGACGGGTCTTCGATGAAGAGCTGGTGCAGGCCGAGGCTGGGCACGGTGCGGTCCCGCCACGCAATGCCCTCGGCCTTTAGCGTGGCCCACATGTCGGCGACGCCGGTGGCCAGGAAGGCGATGTGGTCGAGCGTGCCGGTGCCGGCTTCCGGCAATGCGCGTTCGCCAAGATAGGCAGCCAGGCCTGCAGGGTTGTCGGGGTCGATGCCGATAATGTGCACGGTGCCGAAGTCGCCTTCGTCGCCGCCCATGTAGAGCCACGCGCCGGGGAAATCGAAAGGCGGGCGGTAGCCCCGCCTGAAGCCGAGGATGCGCTGATAGAAGGCGCAGGACTTCTCGAGATCGGTGCTGCGGATAGAGAAGTGCGCGAGTTTGGTGATTGCCATGGGTACCCTTGCTATTGATCGATCGATTAGTGATCGTGTGATAAATTGTAGGGCAGGCATCGGAAGTGGC
This sequence comes from Cupriavidus sp. 05N40, assembly GCF_056397305.1. Taxonomy (NCBI): domain Bacteria; kingdom Pseudomonadati; phylum Pseudomonadota; class Betaproteobacteria; order Burkholderiales; family Burkholderiaceae; genus Cupriavidus; species Cupriavidus sp. 05N40. Next base: position 9,811 of record NZ_JBFTND010000036.1, on the reverse strand, counting down.
CAAGGGCTGGCGAGGGGGTATTTACCCTGATGGGTGGGCCGGCCGGCTATCCCTGCGTGCATCAAGGGCCGCGTCGCGGGGCCCGGTGACGCCGAACGCAGATTGCCGCGTCAGTGTCGTGCGCTAGCCATGATGCGATCACCCGCGCCGATCCCTTGTTCGCTCATCTGCGCGGCCTGCGCGAGCTGGTCCTGCTATCAATGCGGGTTTGCGCGGCGATGATTCCGTCCGCGCAGGGCGCGGATCAATGGCGGGCTGTACAGGTTGCCGCGGTATTTCGGCAAGCCCGGGTCGTTCCGCAAGTCGCTCGCCGCAAGCCGGCCTGGCGCCGGGCTAGCCCTTGCGGCGGCCGGCAGCCGGCCCAACGGGGCGATTCATCGCGGCTTCGATGAGCGCCAGCATCCGCTTGCCGGCCGCCGTCAGCGGCCGGTCGGCCCGCACCATGACCTTGGTGCGGGCGGATTCCAGCGCCTGGTTCGCCGTCCGCACCGCGACCACTTCACCGCGCGCGGCCTCGCTCGCCACCGCGCTGCCGGACAGGAAGGTCACGCCGAGCCGGGCGACCACAAAGCGCTTGAGCATCGCGATGGAGCTGGTCGTGAAAGCCGGGATGAGCTGCACACCTTCGGTGAACTCGGCCAGGCGCACGAGCTGGTGCAGGCCGAATCCCGGGCCCATGGTGGCGACGGGATAGGCGCTGATATCCTGCAGCGTGGGGGGCCGCCGCGCCTGCGCCAGCGGATGGCCGGCCCAGGCCACCGCGCAGATCGGCTGCGTACGCTCGCTGACGACGCGGATGCCCGCATCGGCCGGCGGGCTCAGGACCACGCCGATATGCGCTTCGTCAGCCGTCACCATGCGCACGGCCTCGGCGGCGCTGGCGAACTCCACCGACACCTGCACGCCCGGGTATTGCCGGCAGAATACGTCGAGGATGCCGTCCATAAGGAGATCGCCATACCCTTCGCCGGCCACGATGCGCAGCGAGCCGCGGCGCAATCCGCCCAGGTCGTCCAGCCGCTCGCGCAGCGCCTCTTCGCTGGCCAGCCGATTGCGGCAGTGATCCATCACCAGCGCTGCCGCTTCGGTGGGCACCACGCCGCGSCCCTTGCGCTCGAACAGCGCCACGCCGAGTTCGTTCTCCAGCTGCTGGATCTGCCTGCTGACCACGGATGGCTCGACGTTCATGCGGTCTGCCGCGCCGCGCAGCGATCCGCAACTGGCGGCTTCATAGAAGTAGGCCAGGCGCTTCTCGTTCAAGGTCGTATTCGCCATAAATCTGCAGTGTCCGGGGTTGTCTCTGCGTCAGTCTTCTGCGTCGTCAGTTGACTTGTCTGCTGCCTTGTCTGCTGCCCTGTCTGTTGACTTGAAAGCAACGGTAATCACCGAAATCATACATTGATCGTACCAATTGGGCGGGCCAATAATCCGCCATCGATTCCACCAAAGAGCAACGCCCAACGCCATGTCGTCCGCCCCCCACTTCTGCAATGTGAGTGACCTCGAGGCCAGCGCCCAAGGTCTTCGCGCGATCCGCCGCCGCATACACCAGCACCCCGAGCTGGCCTACAACGAGCTGGAAACGGCCGCGCTGGTCAGCCGCATGCTCCGTGAGTGGGGCTACGACGTGGTCGAGGGTGTCGGCGGCACCGGCGTGGTGGCGAGCCTGCAGGCCGGCAACGGCGGCCGCAGCATCGGCATCCGCGCCGACATGGACGCCTTGCCCATCCAGGAAGCGACGGGTTTGCCGCACGCCAGCCGGATGCCCGGCATCATGCATGCCTGCGGCCACGACGGCCACACCACGATGCTGCTGGGCGCCGCGCAGTATCTGGCGGCGCAGCGGAGGTTCGATGGCACCCTGAGGCTCTACTTCCAGCCCGCGGAGGAAGCGGGCGTCGACAGCGGCGCGCAGCGCATGATCGCAGAAGGCCTGTTCAAGCGTTTCCCCTGCGACGCCGTCTTCGGCATGCACAATCATCCGGGCGAGCCGGCGGGCAGGTTCCTGTTCCGCAGCGGCGCCTTCATGGCTGCCGGCGACAAGGTCACCATCACCGTGCACGGCAAGGGCAGCCACGCCGCGCGCCCGCACCTGAGCATCGATCCCGTGGTGGTCGCGTCGAGCATCGTGATGGCGTTGCAGACCATCGTGGCCCGCAACGTGAATCCCGCCTCCACGGCAGTGGTCACCGTCGGTGTGTTGCGCGCCGGCTCGGCGAACAACGTGATACCTGCCTCGGCGACGCTGGAACTCAGCGTGCGCTCCTTCGACCCTGCCGTGCGCGAGCTGCTGCGCACGCGCATCGAGGCGCTGGTCCAGGCGCAGGCGCTGAGCTACGGCGCCAGCGCCGAGGTGGACTATATCTATGGCTACCCGGTCGTCGTCAACAGCGAGCCCGAGACCGCCTTCGCCATCGAGGTGGCGCGAGAGCTGGTCGGCGCGCAAGGCGTCGACGCCAGCTTCGAGCAGGTGATGGCCAGCGAGGACTTCGCGTTCATGCTGCAGGAGCGGCCGGGCTGCTTCCTGCGCCTGGGCAACGGCGTCGGCCTCGGCGCGGGAGAGGGCGGGTGCATGGTCCATAACCCTGGCTACGACTTCAACGACGACAACCTGCCGGTCGGCGCGGCCTTCTGGGCGCGGCTGGTAGAGCGCTACCTGCCCGTCGCGTGAGCCCCCGCCGCCCGACTTTCCTTGATTTCGCCATTCTTCCGGTCTACACCCATGAAACGCATTTCCCGAGTCCTGTTCGCCATGCTTGGCCTGATGACACCGCTGCTGGCAGCCTCGCAGCCGGCCTATCCTTCCAAACCGGTCAGGATCGTGGTGGGTTATGCCCCTGGCGGCTCCGCTGACTCGGTGGCGCGGCTGCTGGCAAGCCGCCTCTCCGTGCAGATGGGCCAGCCCTTCGTCGTGGAGAATCGTCCCGGCGCGGCCAGCAGCATCGCGGCCAACTCGGTGGCCCGCTCCACCAGCGACGGCTACACCCTGTTCCTTGGCTCCAATGCCAACGCCATCAACGCCACGCTGTACAGGAAGCTGTCCTTCGATATCCAGAAGGACTTCATCCCCGTGGCCCTGGTGACCAGCTTTCCCAATGTGATGGTGGTCAATCCGGCACTGCCCGTGAAATCGGTCGCCGATTTCATCGCCTATGCCAAGGCCCACCCCGACGCGGTCAACTTCGGCTCGTCCGGGGTCGGCTCGTCGACGCATCTGTCCGGCGAGATGTTCAAGTCGATGGCCGGCATCCGYATGGAGCACGTGCAATACAAGGGCAGCGCGCCGGCCCTGACCGACCTCATGGCCGGGCAGGTCCAGGTGATGTTCGACAACGCACCGTCCGTGCTGCCCTTCATCAAGAGCGGCAAGCTGCGCGCGCTGGCAGTCACCAGCAGCCAGCCGCAGGCGTTCGCGCCCGGCGTGCCGACCGTGGCTGCATCGGGCCTGCCGGGCTTCGAGGTGAAGTCCTGGTATGGGCTCTTTGCCCCCGCGAGCACCGCGCCGGCGATCGTCGATGCGCTGAACAGGCAGGTGAATGCCGCGCTGCGCGACCCGTCGGTGCGGGCAAGCCTCGCCACGCTTGGCGCCGTGCCGGAAGGCGGCTCGTCCGAGGCCATGCGCACGCACCTGTCGCGCGAAATCCCGAAATGGGCGGCCGTGATCCGCAGCTCCGGCGCAGCCGCCGAATGAGCGGGCGGCGGTTCCCCTGATCGATTTGCCAACCAGTGAGACCCGACATGCAATTCCTGGCTCTTTCCCGCATGCGCACGGACCTGTACGCCGACGCCGATTTCGCACCGTATCTCGAAGACGAGGCGCAGCGCGCCCGCACGCTGTATGCCGAAGGCCACCTGCGCCAGATCTGGTATCGCGGCGACGAACGCGGCGCCGTCTCCATCCTCGAAGCTGGCAGCCTTGGCGAGGCACAGGCGATGGTGGATTCACTGCCGCTGGTGAAGGCCGGCATGCTGCAGATCCTGCATGTCATTCCATTGCTGCCTTACCGCGGCTTCGGCCCGCGCGCCTGAGCGTAGTCCCGCAACGGGCTTCGAAGGCACCGCACTCGCGAGTGCCTTCATCCGCTTTCATCGCCTTCATCGCCTTCATCCGCCCTCGAGCCTGAGCCCGCGGTCGGGCGTGAAGGCATGCCGCAGCCTTCTGCGGCGATTGCGGCGTTACACTGTCTTCGCAGCTATGCGGTCCGGTCGCAGGATCGGGCACCGCGTCGGGCACTACGGCATCGGAGAACAGGCATGCACCTTGGCGCGCCACCGCGTACGACTCCACGCACAGTCTGGCGCCGCGCAAGGTCGCGTCCTCGCCAGGCGGTCGTCCTGTGCTTCGCGGCGGTGTTCATCGTTACGCTGGTTCTTGCCGGGCGCCAGTATTTCCTTGTCCGTGCACGAGAACTGGATCTGCGCGCGCATCGGCTGGAACTGCAGGGCCTGGCGCTGGACGCCGATATTCGCGGCGCCAAGCGACAGATGCGCTTTCTGCGCAACAGCGCCCAGCATTATCTCGCCGAGCAATCGGCGCAGGTCGATCCGGCAGCGGACGAGCCGCTGCGCAAGGCGCTCGCCGCGCAGGACAATCCGCTGTGGAGCCTCCAGGTGCCGGATGCCGATGCGCCGGTCCGCGGCATCGGCTCGCAGCAACTGAGGCGGATTCCCGGGCTGGGCCGCCGGGACTCGACCCTGCTCGAGGATCTGAAGCTGTCCCGCGTGATGAGCCAGTTGCTGGCCGTCCAGTATCGGATGAGCGCGGATCTGGCGCATGCCTTCTTCGTTTCGGCAACTGGCGTTGTCGTTGCCTRCCCGCCGGTGGCGGACGAGCAGGTCGCCGCCTTTGTCGAGCTGTTCGCTTCATCGGGGCTGTTCAGCCCCGCGCGAGAACGCCTGCCGGACCACGACGTGATCTTCGACCCGGTCCTTGGGCGAAGAAGCCTTGCGGGACCGCTTTTGCTGTTTGCCACCCCGGTGATCCTCGACGGCGCGATTCGCGGTGCCATCGTATTCGAGATCCCGCAGAGACGCATCCAGGACTACCTGCATGCCGCGACCAGCCACGACGATACCCGCGCGCTCGTGGACCGGCGCGGAACGCTCATCGCATCGAGCGAGAGCACGTTTACCGTCACGGACGAAAGCTGGCTGAAGACGCTGCCGGCATACTGGAGCGGCCTGGCGGTCCCGACGCTGTTCCGGGCTGGCGGCGGTATGTTGAGTGTCCGCCAGGACTTTCTCCTGTACAGAAAGCTGGAAAACGCCGACCTCGTGCTGCTCGACCATGTGCCGGCGGGAACGTTGTTCCTGGCCGTGGTCGGCCAGTTCAGCGTGCCGTTCGCCGGTATCTGGCTACTGCTGGGCCTCCTGCTGTGGGCGACGCTTGCCGTGGTCGACCAGTTGCTGAAGCGGCAGATGATACTGGGCGACCAGTTGCGGGAGCTCACGCGCGTGGACGCGCTGACCAGACTGGCAAACCGGCGGCGGCTGGAAGCGGACTTCGATGTCCTCACGCGGGGGCGCCGCATCGAGCGGCCCATCTCGCTGTTGATGATCGATATCGACCACTTCAAGCATGTCAACGATAGCTGGGGCCATGCGGCCGGCGACGAGGCCCTCAAGACACTGGCAACCGTGACGCGGGCAGTGGCGCGGCCGCAGGATCTGGTGGCTCGCTACGGCGGGGAGGAATTCTGCGTCCTGCTGCCGGATACCTCGCTGGATGAAGCTGCGCGGATTGCGGAGCGGATGCGGCTTGCCATTGCCCAGGCTGTGTGTACGCTCCCGGAGGCGACCTTGCCGGAGACCGCACCCGGCCGGGAGATTCGATTCACGGTGTCGATTGGCGTGGCGGAGCTGATTGCCGACGCATGCCGCGATCTTGGCGAACTGGTCGCGGTCGCAGACCGGAGGCTATATGCGGCCAAGGACGACGGCAGAAACAGGGTGGTGGCGCAAGAATCGACGCGCGGGACGGATGTCCCCTGAACGCGCCGGTGGTCGCGCCTCTGGGGCGCGGCCACCGGCGGCAGGGCGGCTTACTGCAGGTTGCCGGCCACGGCGATGGTCTGGCCCGTGATGTAGTTCGAGTCCGGCGAGCAGAACAGGTACACGCCACCGGCGGCTTCTTCCGGGGTGCCCCCGCGGCCGAGCGGGTTGCGCTGGGCGTGGGTCTTGAGCATTTCCGGATTCAGGCCGACGCGGATGTCGCGGCCGTCGATGTTCACCGTGGCGCCGGCCTTGGCATCGGCCGAGGTCATGCGCGTGTGGATCAGGCCGAACGCCACGGCGTTGACGTTGACGTTGAAGCGGCCCCATTCGCGGGCGATGGCGCGCGTCATGCCGATCACGCCGGCCTTGGCGCCGGAGTAGTTGATCTGGCCGGCGTTGCCGTTGAGGGCCGAGGTCGACGAGATATTCACGATCTTGCGGTAGACCTCGCGCCCGGCTTCCTGGTCGGCGGYGTGCAAGGCCTTGATGTGCGGATAGGCGGCGCGCAGGATGCGAAAGGGCGCGGTCATGTGGCAGTCGAGGATGGCGTACCACTGCTCGTCGCTCATCTTCTGCACCACGTCGTCCCAGGTGAAGCCGGCGTTGTTGACGAGGATGTCGATGCTCTTGAAGTTCGTCATCGCGGTGTTGACGAAGCGCTCGGCGAAATCCGGCGCGCTCACGTTGCCCACGCAGGCCACGGCCTCGACGCCCATGGCCTTGAGTTCTTCCACGGTCTGGTGCGCCGGCTCGGCGTCCAGGTCGTTGATCACCAGGCGTGCGCCTTCGCTGGCCAGGCGCCTGGCGATGGCGTTGCCGATGCCGCGGCCCGAACCGGTGACCAGTGCCACCTTGCCGTCAAGTGTTCCCATGTCTTGTCTCCTGAGTATCAAGTAGTTACAGCGCGACGACAGCGTCGCCGAGGATCTTGGTTTCGCCATACTGGTTGGCGGTCTGGATTTCCAGCTTGATGCGGCGCTCGCCGTTCTTTTCCATTTTTTCCACCACACGGCCGCTGCAGGTGATGCGGTGGCCGAGGTGCGTGATGCCGACGAAGCGCACGCCGAACTCGCGCAACTGGCGCTGGTCCACCCACAGGGTCAGCAGGCGGCCCAGGTAGGCCATCGACAGCATGCCGTGCGCGAACACGTCTGGCATGCCGGCCTTGCGCGCGAAGTCGGTGTCGATATGGATCGCGTTGTGGTCGTTCGAGGCGCCGGCAAACAGCGCCAGCGTGGTGCGGTTGACCGCTCCCAGCGTCAGCGGGGGCAGGGTATCGCCGACCTGGATCTGGTCGAAGCTCAGATTGTTCATTCGGATTCTCCGTTTCAGCCGTTGCGTTGGACCAGCACGCTGCGCAGGTCGGCCACGTGCTCGCCGGCCTGGTTGGTCACGCGCGTCTCGCGCACCACGAAGTCCAGCGCGCCGCCTTTCTTCTCGTAGATGTCGGAGATGCGGGTCTGCAGGTGCAGCGTATCGCCGGCATAGGCCATGCGGTGGTAGATGAAGGACTGCTCGCCGTGCAGGATGCGTTCGACCTTGATGCCAAGCTCGTCGCGCCAGCCGCTCGGCGGYTGCGCCAGCTCCAGCGAGAACAGGAAGGTAGGAGGCAGCGGCAGGGCCGGGTGGCCGGCGTCGCGCGCGGCGGACTCGTCCGTATAGACCGGGTTGGTCTCGCCGGTGGCCTTGGCGAAGAAGCGCAGCTGGCTGGGGGCGGCGGTGGTGCGGAAATCCGCAATCACCTTGCCGATGAATTTCTTGTCGATCATGTCAGGGATTCCGTCGGGGCAGGGGAAGGGTCGGGGTCCGGGGTCCGGCGTCCGGGAGTTGCGGCCGGACGCCGGGCATCGTCATCCGTGCTTCTTGTAGACCGTGACGACGCACGCGCCGCCCAGGCCCAGGTTGTGCGACAGCGCCACCTTGGCGCCTTCCACCTGGCGCTGGTCGGCGGTGCCGCGGATCTGGTGGGTCATCTCGTAGCACTGGGCGAGGCCGGTGGCGCCGAGCGGGTGGCCCTTGGACAGCAGGCCGCCCGACGGGTTGACGACCCAGCGTCCGCCATAGGTGTTGTCGCCGTCGTTGACCAGCTTCTCGCCTTCGCCTTCCTTGCACAGGCCAAGGCCTTCGTAGGTCAGCAGCTCGTTCTGCGCGAAGCAGTCGTGCAGCTCGATCACATCGATATCGTCGGGGCCGATGCCGGCCTGTTCATAGACGCTCCTGGCGGCCGAGCGCGTCATCTCCGCGCCCACCACGCGGATCATGTCCCTGGTGTCGAAGGTGGCGGGCACATCGGTGGTGAGCGCCTGGGCGGCGATCAGCACGTCGGTGCGCAGGCCATGCTTGCGGGCGAATTCTTCCGAGACCACGATCGCGGCGGCGCCGCCGCAGGTCGGCGGGCAGGCCATCAGGCGCGTCAGCACGCCGTCCCACAGCATCGGCGCGGCCATCACGTCTTCGGTGCTCACGATGTTGCGGAATACCGCCAGCGGATTGCGCGCGGCGTGCTGGCTGGCCTTGGCGCGGATCCTGGCGAAGGTTTCCAGCCTGGTGCCGTACTTCTTCATGTGCGCCATGCCGGCGCCGGCGAACTGGCGGATGGCGTTGCTCAGGCCGTCGGGGCGCCCGACCAGTTCGTCGACCAGGTTGTTGGCGCGCTCCAGCGCGCTGGCGCGGTCGGTCCAGGCGGATTTCAGCGCGCCCGGCACCATGAACTCGAAGCCCACCGCCAGTGCGCAGTCGACCACGCCGCTTTGCACGGCCTGCCGCGCCAGGAACAGCGCGGACGAGCCGGTGGCGCAATTGTTGTTGACGTTGATGACCGGGATGCCGGTCATGCCGACCTGGTAGAGCGCCTTCTGGCCGCAGGTGGAATCGCCATAGACGTAGCCGGCATAGGCCTGCTGCACGTCGGCGTAGTCGATGCCGGCATCCTCCAGTGCCTGGCGGATGGCAATCGCGCCCATCGTGTCATAGGTTTCGCTGGTGCCGGGCTTCTTGAACGGGACCATGCCGACGCCGGCGACGAATACTTTACGAGTCATGTCATTCTTCCTTCGCTTGCTTGGGATTGCGCTGGCATGTTCAGAGCTTGCGCGAGATCAGGTCGCGCATGACCTCGCTGGTGCCGCCATAGATCCGCGTCACGCGCGCATCGACGAAGGCGCGGGCCACCGGGTACTCGAGCATGTAGCCGTAGCCGCCGTGCAGCTGCACCATCTCGTCGAGCGCGCGGCCCAGGGCTTCGGTGGCATACAGCTTGGCGATCGCGGCTTCTTCCAGCGTCAGGCGGCGGCGCACGTGCTCGGCCAGGTAGTGGTCCACCAGCAGGCGTACCGCCACGGCCTGCGCCTTGATGTCGGCCAGCTTGAACTTGGTGTTCTGGAAGTCCCACACGGTCTGGTTGAAGGCCTTGCGGTCCTTCACGTAGTTGATGGTGTGCTCGAGGCACACTTCCAGCTTGGCGGCGGCGCCCACGGCGATGCTCAGGCGCTCCTGCGGCAGCTCGCCCATCAGGTAGGCAAAGCCCTTGCCTTCTTCGCCGAGGCGGTTGGCCACCGGCACGCGTACGTTGTCGAAGAACAGCTCGGCGGTGTCCTGCGCGTACTGGCCCACCTTGTCGAGCTTGCGGCCGCGGCGGAAGCCGTCGCGCTCCGCTTCCACCACGATCAGGCTGACGCCGCGCGAGCCGGCGCCGGGATCGGTCTTGCACACCATGATGATCAGGTCGGCGTTCAGGCCGTTGCTGATAAAGGTCTTGCTGCCGTTGATCACGTACTCGTCGCCTTCGCGCACGGCGGTGGTGCGCACGGCCTTGAGG
>NZ_JBFTND010000035.1:0-43164 GCF_056397305.1 Cupriavidus sp. 05N40 | reverse complement strand
TCCTAGCTGCGCGCTGAATGAATCATGTTCCGGTCTGATTCCACCCTATTCTCCAGATTCTTCGGCTCTGTCCCTCTGACGACGGTAGCGGCTTCCATGCTGCTGACCGTCTCCATGCTGGCCGCCCCCACGGTCGATGCCGCCACCAAATCGGAAACGGCACAATCCAGCAAAAAGTCGACAAAAGTCTCCAAGTCCGAAAAAAAATCGGCAAATTCCTCTAAATCCAAGCAGGCTGCCAGCACTGCCGAGCGCGTTACCACGCGCAAGGTGGTCGTGCTCAGGAACGGCAAGCGCCATGTGATCGCACAACGCCAGGCGATGCCGGTGCATGCGGCGTTCACGCCGGCCAAGCCGTCGCTCGGCGAGGCGCTCGGCCTGCGCAACACGGAAGATGCGCTGGCGCTGCGTTCCAGCGTGGCGCTGGTGATGGACCAGAGCACCAACGAGGTGCTGTTCCAGAAGAATTCCGCTGCGGTCCTGCCCATCGCCTCCATCACCAAGCTGATGACGGCACTGGTCGTGATGGACTCGCACCTGCCGATGGATGAAGTCCTCACCATCAGCGAAGACGATCGCGACAACGAGAAGCACAGCAGCTCGCGCCTGCGTTTCGGCACGCAGCTCAGCCGCCAGGAACTACTGCTGCTGGCGCTGATGTCTTCCGAGAACCGTGCTGCATCCGTGCTGGGCCGCAGCTACCCGGGCGGCTTGCCGGCCTTCGTGCAGGCGATGAACCGCAAGGCGCGCGAGCTGGGCATGAACGACAGCCACTTCGTCGATTCCAGCGGTCTGTCGAGCAGCAATGTCTCGAGCGCGGTAGACCTGGTGCGCATGGTCAACGCGGCCTACCGCAATCCCACCATCCGCGAGTACTCCACGCAGACCGAGCATGAAGTCAATGTGCTTGGCCGCACCCAGCACTACGTCAGCACCAACCGCCTGGTGCGAGGCGGCAACTGGGAGATCGGCCTGCAGAAGACCGGTTTTATCTCCGAGGCTGGCCAGTGCCTGGTGATGCAGGCGCGCGTGAACGGCCGCAACGTGGTGATGGTGTTCCTCGATTCGGTGGGCAAGCTCTCGCGTTTCGCCGACGCAACCCGCGTGAAGGACTGGCTGGAGCATTCGCCCTCCAGCCCGGCCCGCCCTTTCCCAACCTCGCCCAACCTGACGCAAGGGACGCCCAACAGCCCCCAGGCGGTTCTGGCCGCCCAGCAGCCTCGTGGCATCTGATGGCGGCCCCGGAGTGAGCGGCCAGGCGGCGAGCCTGGCCATCGGTCCGCGCAATTCGAAGAACAAAAAACGCGCCGGTGACGGCGCGTTTTTTGTTGGGTAGCGCACGCGGGCAGGGCGCTCAGAGCAGCTTGCCGGGATTCATGATGCCGGCCGGATCGAGCAACTGCTTGATGCCCTGCATCAGGCGCAGCTCCAGCGGATCCTTGAGGCGCAGGAAATCATCGCGCTTGAGCTGGCCGATGCCGTGCTCGGCGCTGATGCTGCCGCCGTAGCGCGCCACTTCGTCCAGCACCTCGGCGCTCAGCGCCTTGCCGTGCACGGCCGCCCAGTCGCGCTCGGCGCCGGCGGGACGCGACAGGTTGTAGTGGAGGTTGCCGTCGCCGAAGTGGCCGAAGATAAACGGGCGGATGCTGGGGCTGAGCGCCTTCAGGCGCGTCTCCATCGACACCATGAACGCCGGGATCTGTTCGATCGGCAGCGAGACATCGTGCTTCAGGTGCGGGCCGTCGGCACGCTGCGCCTCCGAGATTTCCTCGCGCAGTTTCCACAAGCCTTGCAGCTGCGCGAGCGAGGCCGAAACCGCCGCGTCCAGGCACAGTTCGCGCTCCAGCGCTTCGCCAATCACGCGTTCGAGCAGCGCGYTGAGCGCCTCCTCGTCGGTGGTGTCCGCCAGTTCCACCAGCACGTAGGCCGGATAGCGCTGGCCGAACGGTTCCTGGACGCCTTCGGCATGCCTGAGGACCAGGTCGACGCAATCGCCGGTGAAGAACTCGAACGCCTGCAGGCGCGCGCCGCATTGTTCAAAGAGCAGCTCGAACAGCGCGAGCGACTGCTGCGGCGACGCCACCGCGGCCAGCACCACTGAGCGTGCATCGGTGCGCGGGAACAGTCGCAGCGCGGCGGCCGTGATCACGCCGAGCGTGCCTTCCGAACCAATCAGCAATTGCTTGAGGTCATAGCCGGTGTTGTCCTTGCGCAAGGCGCGCAGCCCATGGAAGATCTCGCCGTTCGGCAGCACGGCTTCCACGCCCAGCACCAGCTCGCGCGTCATGCCGTAGCGCACCACGTTGACGCCGCCGGCGTTGGTCGCGAGGTTGCCGCCGATCTGGCAGGAGTCCTCGGCCGCCAGGCTGAGCGGCAGCAGGCGATGGGCCTCGGCCGCCGCGCGCCGCAGGTTGCCGAGAATGCAGCCGGCTTCGGCCACCATCGTGTTGGCGATGGTGTCGATCGAGCGGATTGCATTCATGCGGTCCAGGCTCAGCACGACGTTGGCGGGGCTGCTGTCCGGCGCGGCGCCTCCGCACAGCCCGGTATTGCCGCCGCGCGGCACCACCGGCACCGCCGCCTGCTGGCACAGTGCCAGGCAGCGCGCCACGTCATCCGCCGAGCGCGGCCGTACCACGGCCTGAGCGTTGCCACGGTAGAGGCCGCGCCAGTCGGCAAGCCAGGGCGCTACCTGGTCAGGCTCGGTGGCGACCACGTCGGGGCCCAGGGCTTCGACCAGGCGGGGCAGGAAAGCGGGATTTTGCATGGTGGTTCAATCCGGTAGGACGGCGCGGCTCAGGCCGCTGGATGGGATGGATTCGGGATGCGCGATGCGATCGGCAGGCCCAGCCGTACGGCCGCGCCTTGCAGGTGCGATACCGCGGCCGCGCACGCGCGCCCGGCGTCGCCTGCGCGGATGGCATGGAAGATGGCCAGGTGTTCCTGGTGGACCTGCTCCGACAAGCCTTCCTGCTGGCGCGTATTGAGCCGCGCCGCGTGCACGGCCTGGTGCAATTGGAGGTTCAGGTATTGCAGCAGCTGCAGGTAGTAGGGATTGTGCGTGGCCGCCGCGATTGCCACATGGAAGGCCGTATCGGCTTCTACGCTGCGGTGCGGGTCGTGCAACTGCGTGGCAAGCTGGTCGAGCAGCGCCTGCATGTGCGTCAAGTCTGCCGCGGTGCGCCGCTGCGCGGCCAGGGCCGCGGCGGCGCTCTCCAGGTCGAGCCGCAGCTCGTAGATGCTGGCAAGCTCGTCGCGGTCCATGCCGATTTCCTGCGGCAGCCGGAAGCCGGCGTTGCCGACACGGGACAACACCGTGCTGCCGAGCCCCTGACGGCTTTCCACCAGTCCCTGCGAGCGCAGGTGCTCCGTGACTTCGCGAATCACGGCGGGGCTGACGCCGTAGCGCTCTGCGAGCTGCTTGCCCGAGGGCAGGCGGGCGCCGACGGGATGGATTCCGTCCGCGATCTCCGCGCGCAATTGCTGGGTGACCTGTTCGGTAAGCGTAATGGCCTTGGTTCGCATGCCCCGCAGCATACGGCTATTCAGGTTATCTGAAAACCACGGGTAAACCCTTTAAAGACGCGAGGCAGTCGCAGACAGCCGGCGAATCCGGTACGCAAGGCGCGCGACGGCGAGCGGGGAAGAAGGCAGGGAAAGGGAGGAAGCGAGGATAGCTTCGGGAGAAAGCTCGCGCCGCCCGGGATCAGGCTGCCACGTCGGTTGCGTAGCCCATGCCGCGCGAGATCTGCAGCGCGGTGTCCTTCAGGTTCTGCAGCCAGCTGTCCTGCAGGCGGTCGGCGGGGGCCGACAGCGACAGGCCGGCGACCAGCCGGCGCGAATCGTCATAGATGCCGGCTGCGATGCAACGCACGCCGAGCTCGAGTTCCTCGTTGTCGCGTGCGTAGCCGTTGGTGCGCACCCAGTTGAGCTCGCGCTCGAGCTTGACCGGGTCGGTGATGGAGGTACGCGTATGGCCGGCCAGGCCAGTACGGGTGGCATAGTTGCGCACCCGGCTAACCTYGTCGGCCGCCAGGAACAGCTTGCCGACCGAAGTCAGGTGCAGCGGCGCGCGTCCGCCAATGGCGCGCACCACCTGCATGCCGGAGCGTTCGCTGTAGGCGCGCTCGATGTACACGATCTCGTCGCCCTGGCGCACCGACAGGTTGACGGTCTGTCCCGTCACGCGATGCAGCGCGCGCATCGGTGCCAGCGCCGCGTCACGTACCGACAGGCGTGCCTTGACCAGGTTGCCAAGTTCCAGCAGCCGCATGCCGAGCCGGTAGCTGCCGGGATCGGAGCGATCGACGAAGCGGCAGGCCACCATATCGTTGAGGATGCGGTGCGCGGTGGAGGGATGCAGGCCAGTGGCCAGCGACAGCTCCTTCAGGCTCACGGGATCGGCATGCTGCGCCAGCGAGTCCAGCAGGGTCATCATGCGCTCGATGACCTGGATGGACGTCTTGCCGGGTTCTTTCTCTGCTTCTGCCATGGGGAAATGTTGCCGTGCGGCAAATTAAGCGGTTGCCTGATTCTATCTCGCATTGTGAAAATTTCAATAGGTGAAATGCGATTGCCGCACGAAACCTCGCATTCCGCGGCCGGCGCGCATCGCCGCAGACGTTTGCGCAAGCTGGCAAATTTACCCGCGTGCCATCCAGCCGAGGGATGCGCCGCGGTGCGCGAAAGCGCATAATTGCGACGTTTCGGGGTCTGGAAAAAAGGGAAACAATGCGAGTTGGCCTGTTCGCCACCTGTCTGGTGGACCTCATGCGTCCGGAGATCGGCTTTTCGGTGCTGAAGCTGCTGGAGAAGGCGGGATACGAAGTGATGGTCCCCGAGGCACAGACCTGCTGCGGGCAGCCTGCCTACAATTCTGGCGAGCGCGCCGTGGCGCGTGACCTGGCGGAGAAATTCCTGCGCGAGTTCGAGATGTTCGACTACGTGGTGATCCCGTCCGGCTCGTGCGGCGGCATGGTGCTGCATCACTATGCCGACCTGCTGCGCGACGACCCGGAGCTCAACGGCCGCTACGAAACCCTGCGCGCCCGCGTGTTCGAGCTGACCGACTTCCTCGTCAACGTCGCCCGGCTGGGCGAGTTCGATTCGAAGTTCGCCGGCCACATCACTTACCACGATTCCTGCTCCGGGCTGCGGGAGCTGGGCGTCAAGAGCCAGCCGCGCGCCTTGCTGGCGCAACTGCCCGGCGTGCAGCTCAGCGAGATGAAGGACTGCGAGGCGTGCTGCGGGTTCGGTGGCACCTTCTCGGTCAAGTACGGCAACATCTCGACCGCCATCGTCGACGAGAAGTGCGCCAATATCAAGGCCAGCGGCGCCGATGCCGTGGTGCTGGGCGACCTGGGCTGCATCCTGAATATCGAAGGCCGCCTGCGCCGCACGGGCGATACGCGTACCCAGGTCCTGCATATCGCGCAGGTGCTGGCCGGCGACGCCTGAGCGCCGCCGCCTGACGACAGACCTCAGACCGACCTCAGACCGACCTCAGACAGACTTCAGCGAGATCCCCGCTATGCAAGTTCGCAGCATGGAATTCAAGGCGCGCGCGGGCCAGAAGCTGGCCGACCAGCGCCTGCAGCAGAACCTCAAGAAGCTCTCCACCAAGTTCGTCACGGCGCGCGCCGACGCGATCCGCGACATCGACTTCGATGCCACGCGCGAAGCGCTCAAGGAGCGCCGCAACCGCGCGCTGGACAACCTCGACGTGTGGCTCGCCACCTTCGAGGAAAACGCCACCCGCCGCGGCGCTACCGTGCTGTTTGCCGAGACCACCGCCGACGCCGCGCGGCTGGTCGCGGAGATCGCGCAGAAGCACGGCGTGAAGAAGGTCATCAAGAGCAAGTCGATGGTGACCGAGGAGATGCGCCTGAACCAGGTGCTCGGCGAGATGGGCGTGCAGAGCATCGAGACCGATCTTGGCGAGTACATCCTGCAGATCAACGATGCCGAGCCGCCCTCGCACATCATTGCGCCGGTGGTGCACAAGGACAAGGAAGAGATCGCCGACCTGTTCGCCCGGGTCCACCACAAGCCACGCCTGACCGATATTCCCGAGATGACGCGAGAGGCGCGCGAAGTGCTGCGCCCGGAATTCCTCTCGGCCGACATGGGCGTGACCGGCGGCAATTTCATCATCGCCGAGACCGGCTCGGTGGCCGTGGTGACCAACGAGGGCAACGAAGGCATGTGCACGGTGATGCCGCGCGTGCACGTGGCCGTGACCGGCATCGAGAAGGTGCTGCCCACGCTGGAAGACCTGGCCACCGTGATGCGCCTGCTGCCGCGCTCGGCCACCGGCCAGGCGATCTCCAACTATTTCTCGCTGCTCACCGGCCCGCGCGCCGAAGGCGAGCGCGACGGCCCGGAGCATATGTACTTCGTGCTGGTCGACGGCGGGCGCAGTGGCCTGATCGGCGGCGAGTTCCAGGAGATGCTGCGCTGCATCCGCTGCGGCGCCTGCATGAACCACTGCCCGGTCTACCAGAAGATCGGCGGGCATGCCTACGGCTGGGTCTACCCCGGGCCGATGGGCAGCGTGCTGACGCCTAGCTATGTCGGGCTGAACAATGCGCTGGACCTTCCGCAGGCGGCTACGCTGTGCGGCGAATGCAACCGCGTTTGCCCGGCCTCGATCCCGCTCTCGGAYCTGCTGCGCAAGCTGCGCGAAAAACAGATGGAGCGCGGCCTGCGGCCCTGGCAGGAGCGGCTCGGCCTGAAGGCCTGGGGCTACGTGGCCAGCCGGCCAGGCCTCTATGCTTTCGCCACCCGCATCGGCGCGCGCTTGCTGGCGCGCATGGGCGGCAGCAACAAGCTGATCGCCAGCCTGCCGATGGCTGGCCGCGGCTGGACCGAAACCCGCGACATGCCGGCCCCCGGCGGCCGCACGTTCCGCGAACTCTACAAGGAAAGGAGGGCGCGCCGATGAGTGCTTCTACAGGAAATTCGACAGCACTGGCGGGCATGCGCGCGGCGCTGGAGCAGCATCTGGGCGGCTCGCTGGGCGCCGACGCACTGGTGCGCGCCTGGCGCGAAGCCGCGCCCGCGCTGACGCTGCCGCCCGTGTTCGGGCAGGCGATGGAAGAACTGCTGCGCAGGCTGGAGATGTCGGCCGTGTTCGCGCAGGACAGCTGCTCATTCTCGAGTTCGGCGGTGACCGACCAGATGAAGCGGTGGCTGGACAAGGCGGCTACCGTCTGAGCATCGGCGTCGCCGACCCTGCCATCGCGCACCGGAAGGGAAAAAGCAAAAGGCCCCCGCCGGGAATGGCGGGGGCCTTTTGCATTCGTGCCGGAGCGGGGATCAGCTCAGCAGCAACGCATCGTCATCGAGCTGCTCATGCCGCGTCTGCTCGAACATGCGCAGCAGATCCGGCACGTCGAGCCCGGCACGCTGTTCGCCGGAGACGTCGAGCACCACTTGTCCCTGGTGCAGCATCACCGTGCGCTGGCCGTAGTCCAGCGCCTGTCGCATGCTGTGCGTGACCATCATGGTGGTGAGCTTGCTCTCTTCCACGATCTTGGCGGTCAGCTCCAGCACGAAGGCGGCGGTCTTGGGATCCAGCGCGGCGGTGTGCTCGTCGAGCAGCAGGATGCGCGAGGGCTGCAACGAGGCCATCAGCAGGCTGACCGCCTGGCGCTGGCCGCCCGAGAGCAGGCCGATACGGTCCGTCAGGCGGTTTTCCAGGCCCAGGTTGAGCAGGCGCAGCTTGTCGCGGAACAGCTCGCGCGAGGGCTTGTTGAGCGCTGCGCGGAAGCCGCGGCGGCTGCCGCGCGCCATGGCCAGCGCCATGTTTTCCTCGATCGTCAGCGCCTCGCAGGTGCCCGCCATCGGGTCCTGGAACACGCGCGCCACCAGGGGAGCGCGGTCCCAGGCCGGCTTGCGGGTGACATCGACGTCATCGATGGTGATGCGCCCCGTGTCCACCATCTGGTCGCCACTGATGGCGTTGAGGAAGGTCGACTTGCCGGCGCCGTTGGAGCCGATCACGGCCACGAACTGGCCGGTCGGGATATCCAGGCTGAGGCCGCGCAGGGCGCGCGTCTCGATCGGGGTGCCGGGATTGAAGGTGAGTTTCAGGTCTTGTGCGCGCAGCATCTCAGGCACCTCCCTTGCGGCCGAACAGCTTCTTGCGGGTGCCCGGCAGCACCAGGGCGCCGGTGACCAGCACGGCGGTGACCAGGTTCAGGTCTTGCGCCTTGAGGCCGATGAACTCGCTGTTGAGCGCGAGCGCGATGAWGAAGCGGTACAGGATGGCGCCCAGCACCACGGCCAGCGTGGTGTACACCAGCCGGCGCGCCGGCAGGATGCTTTCGCCGATGATCACCGCGGCCAGGCCGATCACGATAGTGCCTATGCCCATGGAGATGTCGGAGCCGCCCTGGGTCTGCGCGAACAGCGCGCCCGCCAGTGCCACCAGGCCGTTGGACAGCGCCATGCCGGCCAGCGTGGCGCGGCCGGTGGCGATGCCCTGGGAGCGCGCCATGCGCGGGTTGGCGCCGGTGGCGCGCATGGCCAGGCCGAGCTGCGAGGAGAAGAACCAGTCGAGGCCGAGCTTGGCCACGATCACCACGACCAGCAGCAGTGCGGGGCGCAACATGTAATCCGGCAGCCAGTCAGGCTGCAGGATGGTGAAGATGGTGGATTCGGTGATCAGCGGCACATTGGGCTTGCCCATGATGCGCAGGTTGACCGAGTACAGCGCGATCATCATCAGGATACTGGCCAGCAGGTCCATGATCTTGAGGCGCACATTGAGCCAGCCGGTGACGAAGCCGGCAAAGGCGCCCGCCACGATCGCCAGCGCGGTGGCCACGAAGGGATCCTGGCCCGCGGCAATCAGCGTGGCCGCCACGGCGCCGCCCAGCGGGAAGCTGCCGTCGACGGTCAGGTCGGGAAAGTTGAGGATGCGGAAGGAAATCAGCACCCCCAGGGCGACGAGGCTGAAGATCAGGCCGATCTCCAGTGCACCCAGGATGGAAAAGAGGGACATGGGGAAATCCAGTTGCTGTTTCCGGCACGGGGGGCCGGATCTGAAACGCCTGGCGCGCCGCCCGGATCAGGCGGCGCGCCACGGGCGTTCCGGGGCGGGCCCGGGTAAGGCCGGCGGCGGGGCCAACCGCGCGCCAGGGCGCGCGGGGTCAGCGTGCCGTATTACTTGATGACGGTCTTCGCTTCCTTGATCAGCTCGGGCGACAGCGTCACGCCTTGCTTTTCGGCCGCGCCGGTGTTCACGAACAGTTCGAGCTTGTCGCTGGTCTCGGAGGCGATCGCGCCGGGCTTCTCGCCCTTCAGGATGCGCACCACCACCTTGCCGGTCTGGTGGCCGAGGTCGCCGTAGTTGATGCCCAGGGCCGCGATGGCGCCGCGCTTCACGCTGTCGGTGTCAGCCGCCACCAGCGGGATCTTCGATTCGTTGGCGACCTTGACCAGGGCTTCGTACGCCGACACCACATTGTTGTCGGTGTTGGTGTAGATCACGTCGACCTTGCCGATCAGGCTCTTGGCGGCGGCGCCGATGTCAACCGTGCGCGGTGCGGCGGCTTCCTTGAGCGCCAGGCCGTCCTTGGCCAGCAAGGCCTTCAGTTCCTTGACCACCACCACCGAGTTGGCTTCGCCCGGGTTGTAGACCATGCCCACGGTCTTGACCTTGGGCACCACGCGCTTGATCAGCGCAACCTGGCGGTCCAGCGGCAGCTTGTCCGACACGCCGGTCACGTTGGTGCCCGAAGCGCCCCAGCCCTTCACCAGCTGGGCAGCGACCGGATCGGTCACGCCGGAATACACCACCGGCACCGACTTGGTGGCGGCAACCACGGACTGGGCCGACGGCGTCGCGATGGCAACGATCACGCTGGGCTGGTCGCCGACGAACTTGCGGGCGATCTGGGCGGCGGTGCCGGTGTTGCCCTGCGCGCTCTGGTATTCCCACTTCAGGTTCTTGTCGGCGTCGTAGCCGGCGGTCTTCAGTTCGTCGCGCACGCCATCACGGATGGCGTCGAGCGCGGGGTGGTCGACGATCGAAAGCACCTTGACGGTCTGGGCCTGCACGGCGCCGCCGTACAGCAGCGCGAGGGCGACGGCGCTGCCCAGGATGGTCTTGGTCGATGTCTTCAGGCACTTCATGGTCTTGTTCTCCCCCGGATATGGGTTCTGGGTGGTAAGCCGCTGTTCGTTGTTGCCGATCAGGCTCGGTCCGCCGTCCTGACTGGCCGCCGACCGGATCCGGTCGGCACGGGCCAGCCGCTCCGTGGCGTGGCGAGCCGCCTGGCGGCGGGCAGGCGCCTCGCTGCGGCGCCACGGTTGCGACGGCGATAAGCCTGCGAGGATACCATTTTCGCCGCGCGATTTGCCCGGTTTGCCCCGTTCTAGTGCGTCGGTGGGGAGCAAGCCGGGCGCGGCAGGGGCTTACTGGGCAGGGTTGTGGATCGCGGCGTGGATGCGCTCGATACCCGCGGCGATGTCTGCCGAAAGCGGCACCTGCCAGGCATCGATGTTCTCGCGCAGTTGTTCCACCGAAGTGGCGCCGACGATCGTGCTCGCCGCGAACCAGCGCGAGTAGGTCCAGGCCAGCGCCAGCGTGGCCGGCGAGATGCCGTGTTCGCGCGCCAGCTTCACGTAGCGGG
The DNA here is from genome assembly GCF_056397305.1 of Cupriavidus sp. 05N40. Taxonomy (NCBI): domain Bacteria; kingdom Pseudomonadati; phylum Pseudomonadota; class Betaproteobacteria; order Burkholderiales; family Burkholderiaceae; genus Cupriavidus; species Cupriavidus sp. 05N40. Next base: position 32,524 of record NZ_JBFTND010000035.1, on the reverse strand, counting down.
CCGAGGCGGCCAGGCTGTCCGGGCGCAGGTAGCGCGGGCTCCACTCGGGCGGGAAGCGCGTCAGGCGTCCCTGGGCCTGCGTGTCGAACACCGGCTGCTCGGGCGTGCCGCCGATGTATTTGCCGGTCAGCTGGCCGAAGGCCAGCGGGCTGTACACCAGCAGGCTCACGTCGGTGCGGAAGCAGGCCTCGTCCGTGCCTTGCTCGAAGCTGCGATTGAGCAGGTTGTACGGATTCTGGACGGTGGCGATGCGCGGCAGGCCGTGCAGCTCGGCCTGCTTGACGAACTCCGCCACGCCCCACGGCGTCTCGTTGGACACCCCCACGTAGCGGATCTTGCCGGCGCGCACCAGCTCGCCCATGGCTTCGAGCTGGGCCTGGACCGACGCGCATTCGCGCTCCTTGGCCGGGTCGAACTGCTTTTGCCCGAAGATCGGCGCGTTGCGGGCCGGCCAGTGGATCTGGTAGAGATCGATGTAGTCGGTCTGCAGGCGCGCCAGCGAGGCGTCCACGGCGGCGCGGATGCTCTCCGGCGTCAGGTCGCCGCCATTGCGGATCCACGGCATGCGCGCCGGGCCGGCGACCTTGGTGGCCAGCACGATGCGGTCGCGCTGCTGGCGCTTGAGCCAGCTTCCGACGATGCGCTCGGTGCTGCCGTAGGTCTCGGCGCGCGGCTTGACCGGGTACATCTCGGCGGTATCGATGAAGTTGATGCCGCGCGACACGGCGTAATCGAGCTGGTCGTGGCCTTCGGCTTCGGTGTTCTGCTCGCCGAAGGTCATGGTGCCGAGGCAGATGCGCGAGACCTGCAGGTCACTGCGGCCCAGACGGATGGTTTCCATGGCGTTCCTTGTCACGCTGAGGGTGGGGTGGACGAGTGCGAGGCGCAGACGATACGGCTACGGCAGTATGCCGGCGTGCGGCCGTGCGCGTCAGGCGCGCAGCGCGTCCGCGCATTCCTTGACCAGTGCCGGCCCGCGGTAGATCAGTCCGCTGTACACCTGCACCAGTTGCGCGCCGGCGGCGATCTTGGCGCGTGCGTCGGCGCCGCTGAAGATGCCGCCCACGCCCACGATGGGTACCGCGTCGCCGACCACCGCGCGCAGGCCTTCCACCACGCGCGTGGAAGCCGCGAACACCGGCCGGCCGGACAGGCCGCCGGCTTCCTCGCCGTGCGGCATGCCCTTGACCGCGTCGCGCGCGATGGTGGTGTTGGTGGCGATCACGCCGTCGATGCGGTGGCGGACCAGGGCGTCGCCGATATTGCCGATCTGGTCGGCATCGAGATCGGGGGCGATCTTGAGCGCCAGCGGCACATAGCGCTTGTGCTGGTCGGCCAGGCGCTGCTGCGCGTCCTTGAGCGTGGAGAGCAGGCTGTCCAGCTCGCTCGCGCCCTGCAGCTGGCGCAGGTTCTTGGTATTGGGCGAGGAGATGTTGACCGTGACGTAGCTGGCGTGCGGATAGACGCGCTCCAGGCAGTGCAGGTAGTCGTCCACCGCACGCTCGATCGGGGTGTCGGCGTTCTTGCCGATGTTCAGGCCCAGCACACCGCCCCTGGCTTTCCATTCGGACGCATTGACGTTGGCGATGAAGGCGTCCACGCCGCCGTTGTTGAAGCCCATGCGGTTGATCAGCGCATCGGCCTGCGGCAGGCGGAACATGCGCGGGCGCGGATTGCCGGCCTGCGCGCGCGGCGTCACGGTGCCCACCTCGATAAAGCCGAAGCCGAAGGCGGACAGCCCGTCGATATAGGCGCCATCCTTGTCCAGCCCGGCGGCCAGGCCGACAGGGTTGGGGAAGCGCACGCCCATCACGGTGCGCGGGTCGTCGGCGATGGTGTTGCCGAGGCAGCCCGCCAGCCCCAGGCGTTTGGCGCGCCGCAGGTTGTTCAGGGTGAAGTGGTGGGCATCCTCCGCATCCATCGAAAACAGGGCGGGGCGAAACAGGGGGTAGAGCGCGTTCAGCACGGGGAGTCAGCTTGGAAGTCGGGACCAGGCCGGCATTGTAACGGTTGAGCCGCCACCAGGCCTGCCGGGCCTGCCGGGTTTGCACAACGCCGCAGGCCGGCGCCTGGCTACCGGCCGGGCAGGTTCTCGCTTGCGCCGTCCTCGTCGCCGGGCTGCGACGGGATCACGGGTGCCGCCGTCGGCGAGCCCGGTGGCGCAGGGACGGGCGGCGCGTCGAACGAGCGCCACTGGTTGCCGGTCAGCACCTGGAGCGGCTGGTAGCGCGCCTTGTAGGCCATCTTGCGGCTGTCGGCGATCCAGTAGCCAAGGTAGAGATGGGGCAGGGCGAGTTCCCGCGCCTGCCGGATCTGCCACAGGATGTTGTAGGTGCCATAGCTGGCGCCCGTCTCCAGCGGATCGTAGAAGGTGTAGACCGAAGACAGTCCGTCGTCGAGCACGTCGATCATGCTGACCATGCGCAGGCGCCCGGCCTGCGGCGAGCCCGGCGGCTCGCGGAACTCCACCAGGCGGGAGTTGACGCGGCTTTGCAGCAGGAACTGCTCGTACTGGTCGCGGCTGTCCTGGTCCATGCCGCCGCCGGCGTGGCGCATCGACTGGTACAGCAGATATAGCGCGTAGTGCTCTTCGACGTAGGTCAGCGGCGCCACCAGCGCCTGCAGGTCCTGGTGCTGCCGCCAGGCGCGGCGCTGGCTGCGGTCCGGCTGGAAGCGGTCCACCAGCACGCGGCAGGGCGTGCAGGCGTGGCATTCGTCGCAGTAGGGCCGGTAGGTGAAGATGCCGCTGCGGCGAAAGCCGGCACGCACCAGCCGCGAATAGACGTCGGCATTGATCAGGTGGGCCGGGGTGGCTACCTGCGAGCGCGCCATGCGCCCGTCGAGATAGCTGCAAGCGTAGGGCGCAGTGGCGTAGAACTGCAGCGCGGAAAGGGGTAGTTCCTTTAGCTTGCTCATGTGTCTGCAACGGCCAGAGGTGAAACGGCAAGGCGGGGAAGCCGTCCGCGCCGCGCCCGCCGGGCTTGCGGCCAAGGCGCCGGGCGACCCGCTAGGCCTGGGCCGGATCCGCAGCCTGAGTCCAATGCTGCAGCACCGTCTTGTCGAAGCGCCACGGCACGATTTCCGGCTGGCGGGTGGCGATGCGCACATGCGCCGCGAACTCCGCGCGGGGAATCGGGCTGGCGCCGAGCGAGGCCAGGTGGTCGGTTTCCTGCTGGCAGTCTATCATCGCCACGCCGTGCATGCCGAGGAACGCGCATAAGGCGGCCAGTGCGATCTTGGACGCATCGGTGCGCCGCGCAAACATCGATTCACCGTAGAACATGCGCCCCAGCGCCACGCCGTACAGGCCGCCCACGCGCTCGCCGCGGTACCAGCTTTCCACGCAGTGGGCCAGGCCGTTGCGATGCAGTGCACCATAGGCGGCGATGATGTCTTCGGTGATCCAAGTGCCGTGCTGTCCGTCGCGGGGCGTGAGGGCGCAGGCCTGCATTACCTCGACGAAATCGACGTCGATGCGGATTTCCCAGTCCGGGTCGCGCAGCACGCGCTTGAGGGTCTTGCGGAAGGTGGCGGAGACGCGCAGCGCCTGCGGCGCCAGCACCATGCGGGGGTCCGTGCTCCACCACAGCACCGGCTGGCCCTCGGCGTACCAGGGGAAGATGCCTTGCCGGTAAGCCAGCAGCAGGCGCTGGGCCGACAGTTCGCGGCTGGCCGCGAGCAAGCCGGGCGCGTCCGTGCCCGGGCCGAGCGCACGCTCGACCGGCGGAAACGGATCATGCGGATCCAGCCAGGTGATCATGCAGGATTGACGGGCTTGCGGGCAGCGGGGGTTTGCCTCGGGATGGATGGACCAGGAATCAGGGCTCGACCGTGGCGCGGCTGGTAAGCGGGCGCATCGGCTTGTCGATATCCAGGCTGTGCAGGCGGAAGCTGCCGTCGGCCAGCCGGCCCGCGGCACGGTCGGCGAAGAAGCATCGCAGCGAGTGGATCACGGTGGGGAAGGCCAGTTCGTCCCACGGAACGTCCGCCTCTTCCACCAGCTTCACTTCCAGGCTTTCCTCGCCCGCGCTGATATCGAGATCCTCCAGCGTGGCCAGGTAGAACATGTGCACCTGATGGACATGCGGCACATTCAGGATCGAAAACAGTTCGCCGACCTGTACGCGCGCGCCGGCTTCCTCCAGTGTCTCGCGCGCGGCGCCCTGCGCGGTGGTCTCGCCGATTTCCATGAAGCCGGCCGGCAGCGTCCAGAAGCCATAGCGGGGTTCGATCGCGCGCTTGCACAGAAGGACCTTGTCCTCCCACACGGGAATGGTGCCGACCACATTGCGCGGGTTGACGTAATGGATGGTGCCGCAGCTCTCGCACAGGTGGCGCGGGCGCGAGTCGCCTTCGGGGATGCGCAGCACGACCGCATGGCCGCAGTTCGAGCAGAATTTCATGAGGGGCGTCCGGGAGGAATGGCGAAAGTGTATCACCGCCGACGGACGCTGCCGGGCGGTGGGATGCGCTGGGGCAGGGGGGATTCGGGAATGTCCGGATGCCGATGTAGATCGTCCGGCGCACAAAACAAAAAACGCCCGTGATGGGCGTTGTCTTGTGTCTCGACGACCGTTGCATCGAACTGCACGGCGTTGGTTGCGGGGGCAGGACTTGAACCTGCGACCTTCGGGTTATGAGCCCGACGAGCTGCCAACTGCTCCACCCCGCGTCCGTCGAAGAAAAAGATTATATGGTAATTCCTTTTGCATTGCAACACCCCAGTCACAATTTGGTGTCGGGGGGCGCAGCGGGAACGCCATGCAGGTTGGACTGCATGGCGCGGCGCGGCGCGGCGTTCACTCGCGCCGGGGCGCTGTCGCGGCCGGCAGCCAGGAGTCGGCGGGGAACTGGAAACTGTCGCGCTGCAACAGGTCGTCGCGCTGCCAGATGACGCGGTCGGGCCGCACGGTCAGCATCCAGGTGGTCGTCACGAGCGGGTGTGGTTCGGCAAAGGCGCGTGGCGTCAGGAGTGCCGCGCAGGGGCCGTGGCCGGGATCGCGCACCGAGGTATAGCGGATCATGCCGAGGCCGGCCTCGCGCGCTGAACGTGCCAGCGCATGGCAGGCATCGTAGTTGTCGGGGTCGGTCCATCTGGCCGCGTCTTCCGCGAACGGGGGCGCATCGAGTGCGATGCCGTCGGTGCGCACGCTGACCTGGAACAACGTGTGCGGACGCGCGTCGATGCGCGGCAGCGCGGGGCTGTCGCGCAGGAAGCGCCAGCGCCAGTAGCCAAGCTCGGCGCAGGCGGTGCGGATCTGCTCCGCGCCATAGAACACGCCCGGATCCTGCTCTCCACGAAAACGCGAGCCCCAGAGCGAAGGCGGGTAGCGGAACGGCGTGAACAGGAGATAGTGGAGGTGGCGCGCCTCGGCCGGCACGGCGGGCTTGCCGGCATCGAGCACGGCCTCCAGCACGGCCTGTTCTTCCAGGCTGTCGACCAGCGGCATGGTCGAGACCACGTGCTGCGCCTCCACCGCGCGCCAGAGCGTCAGCRCGAACGGCCGGCGCTCAGACGCGACCGCGGGTTGCATCCAGATAGTGGACGACACGTACCAGGCCCTCGGTAGTGCGGATCAGATCGCTCGGCTTGCCGCCGAGAGCCAGGTTTTCGTTGGCCAGCCAGAGGCGGGCCTGGTCGCTGTGGCCCAGGATGGCGTCGAGCGAGCGGAACAGGCGCACGAACAGCACGCCGAACTCCCACTCCTTGCGGTGCGAATCGAGCACGTAGCCGCCCGAAGCCATGCGCGACACCGATGCCGTGCTGATGCCCAGCACGCTGGCCACGCCTGCCTGGCTGATGCCCAGGAAGCCGGCCGCGCGCATGACGGCCTTGGTCAGGGTGGTGCCGGGATCCGGACTGGCTGCTGAGCCACGGTCAGGAATACGCTCGGATACATGGTCGGAAACTTGCCTGGTTTGCATCGCCTCGCTCCTGTTTCTTGAGAAACATTATAGGCGCCACGTTTCGCAAGGGAAGCACTAAACAACACCTTGCGGATAATCTCCCGGGAAGTCCCGGCGTGGTCCCTGCGTCTCTTGCGTACCCTGTCATTCGCTCAATAGGTCTCGATATGCAGGCGGCCCTCCGCCTTCATGGCCGCCTCCAGCTCCGGCCAGGGCAGGCCGGTGGCGGCGCAGGCGTGCGCGAACGCGTTCAGCACGCCTTCCTCCATGCCCTTGAGCCCGCAGATGTAGACATGGCCGTGCGGGTCGTTGAGCAACTCGCACACGCGCGCGCTGGCCTCGCGGATGGCGTCCTGCACATAGCGGCGGGGCTGGCCGGGATCGCGCGAAAAGGCGAAATGGATATCGAGAAAGCTCGGCGGCAACTTCATCAGCGGGCCGAAGTACGGCAATTCGCGCGCATTGCGCGCGCCGAAGAACAGCATGCGCTGGCCGGCGAAATGGTCCAGGTTGCGGCGCATCCGCTCGGTCATGGCGCGCATCGGGGCCGAGCCGGTGCCGGTGCAGATCATCATCACGCTGGCTTCGCGGTGGTTCGGCATCAGGAAGGTGCTGCCGAACGGGCCCACCACGCGCACTTCGTCGCCACGCGCCAGGTCGCACAGGAAGTTTGACGCCACGCCGGCTACCGGACGCCCTTCGTGATCCTGCAGCACGCGCTTCACGGTGAGCGCCAGGTTGTTGTAGCCGGGCCGCTCGCCGTCGCGGGGGCTGGCGATGGAATACATGCGGATGTAGTGCGGCTTGCCGGACGCATCGGTGCCGGGCGGCACGATGCCGATGGCCTGGCCTTCGAGCACGGGGAAAAAGTGCTGCCCGAAATCCAGCACGATGTGGTGGACGTCGCTGGAAGCGTCCTCGGCGGTCAGGCGGTAATTGCCGGCCACGACAGCCGCGACCGGCGCGCGCACGCCGTGCAGGTTCACATAGGGATGCGCGGCCGACCACGGCGCCCTCGGCGAGGCGTGGCGGCTGGTCTCTACCTGCTGCGCCAGCGCCTCCGGTGGCGCCACCGGCACGCCATCTGGCGCGGGCCCGTCCGGCTCCGCGGGGGCGCCCAGGTCCGCCGGCAACGGGACGCTTGCCGGCAGTTCATCCCACAGCAGCTGGGCTTCGAYGGGATAGGCGTCACGCTTGGGCAGCAAACGCCAGTTGTCGATGGCGCCGGTCGGGCAGGGCGGCAGGCAGGCGCCGCAGCCGTTGCATACGTCGGCCCTGACCACGTAGTTGCGGTCGTCGTGGGTGATCGCGTCGATCGGGCAGGTGTCTTCGCAGGTATTGCAGCGTATGCAGATCTCGGGGTCGATCAGGTGCTGCTTGATGATGTCGGGGGCGCCCATCTCTTGTCTCTCTCGGTTTGGCGGCGGCGGCCGGTCTGCTGCCGCCGCTGCACCGCCCGTTTCCTGTACCGCCGGCCGGGTCGTCGCCCGGTCCGTCAGTTGAAGCGCACGTACTCGAAGTCCGCCGGCTGGCGGTTGACGCCCACCATCGGCGGCGCGATCCAGTTGGCGTACCTGCCGGGCTCGGTCACGCGCCCCATCAGCGAGGCCACGAAGGCGCGGTCTTCTTCCGTGGCCAGCCATTCACGCTCGCGGGCCTGCCATTGCGCCTCGGTCAGCAGTTCGCCGGACGGCGACACATGGACATTGGCGAAGCTGCCGATCTTGCGGTTGAAGGCCTTGTGCGGCACGGTCAGGCGGAAATCGATGCCGTGCTTCTCGATCACCTTGTTCCAGCGCGMSAYGCCRCCCACGGAATCCTTGATGTAGTCATCGCGCAGCACTTCGTTGAGTGCGTTGAGCATGGGCACCTCGCGCTCGCCCAGGCGGCCGTCCCTGACGTCGAGGATGCGGTAGACATCGTTCTTCAGCACATGGTCGTCGTCGCGCTTGCCCTCCTCGAAGCGGCCCTTGAGCCCGGCGCTGTAGAAGGTGGCGGCGTTGGACGACTGGTCCGCGCCGAACAGGTCGATCGTCACGCTGTAGTGGAAGTTGAGGTAGCGCTGGATGGTCTGCAGGTCGATCACGCCGGCGGCGCGCACGTCGGCCGGATCGCGGATATCGCGCTCGCGCATGACTTCGCAGGTGCGCTGGATCACGCGCGAGACACCCGATTCGCCCACGAACATATGGTGGGCCTCCTCGGTCAGCATGAAGCGCGTGGTGCGCGCCAGCGGGTCGAAGCTCGACTCGGCCAGCGCGCATAGCTGGAACTTGCCGTCGCGGTCGGTGAAGTACGTGAACATGAAGAAGGCCAGCCAGTCGGGGGTGCGCTCGTTGAAGGCGCCCAGGATGCGCGGGTTGTCTTCGTCGCCGGAGCGGCGGCCCAGCAGGGCCTCGGCTTCTTCGCGGCCATCGCGGCCGAAATGGCGGTGCAGCAGGTAAACCATGGCCCACAGGTGGCGCCCTTCCTCCACATTGACCTGGAACAGGTTGCGCAGGTCGTAGAGCGAAGGGCAGGTCATGCCGAGGTGACGCTGCTGCTCCACCGAGGCCGGCTCGGTATCGCCCTGGGTGACGATGATGCGGCGCAGGTTGGCGCGGTGCTCGCCCGGGACTTCCTGCCAGGCCGCCTCGCCCTTGTGCTCGCCGAAATGGATGCGGCGCCCCGGGTCCGCAGGCTGCAGGAAGATGCCCCAGCGGTAGTCCGGCATCTTGACGTGCTCGAAATGCGCCCAGCCCGCAGGATCCACCGATACGGCCGTGCGCAGGTAGACGTCGTGCTGATGCGAGCCTTCCGGCCCCATGTCGCGCCACCAGTCGAGAAAGGCCGGTTGCCAGTGTTCGAGTGCGCGCTGCAGGGCGCGGTCGTCGGACAGGTTGACGTTGTTGGGGATCTTCTGGCTGTAGTCGATGCTCACGGGGGTCTCCATGTCTGCGCCGGCTTCTTGTGCGAGCCGGCTTGTAATGTCTGTGCGGGCCTACACGCGCTCGCGGTCGAAGCGGGCCTTGTTGCCGGTGCCGAATACCTTGAGGGCGCCTTGCTCGCCGACCGCGTTGGGGCGGTTGAAGATCCAGTTCTGCCATGCCGTCAGGCGGCCAAAGACGCGGGTCGCCATGGTTTCCACCGGGCCGAAGCGCAGGTTGGCCTCGAGCCCGGTCAGCGCATCGGGCGACAGGCTTGCGCGTTCCTCGATGGCGATGCGGATCTCGTCTTCCCAGTCGATGTCGTCCGGGGTGGCGGTGACCAGCCCGAGCGAGGCCGCGCTGAGCGCGTCGAGCGGCGCGCCGGCATGGCTGCGCACGGCTTCGATGGCGGCTTCGTCCTGGTAGAAGCGCGCGGCCAGGCGCGTGAGGCCGTTGGGCATCGGATAGCTGCCGAAGTTGGCGGCGCTGGCAAACAGGCGCGGCGCGTCGTCGGGCGCGTCGGGCAAATGCAGCATGTAGCTGCGATCGGCGGCCAGCGCCAGCTCCAGCAATGTGCCGGCAAAGCAGGAATCCGGCTCGATCAGGGCGAACAGGCTGCGCGAGGTGACGTCCAGGCGCGCCAGCGTGCGTCGCAGCATGCCGATGGTCTCGCGCACGAACCAGTGCCCGGCATGCGCCGCCAGCAGGGCGTCGCTGGCCAGCACCTGGCGCGGGTCGCCTTCGGTCTTGAGGATCCAGATGCCAAGGTCCAGGTGGTTGGCGCGCAGCGTGAGGATGGCGTCGTCCAGTTCGCGCGCCATCTTCAGCGGCCACCAGTCGGCCCCCGCGGCGACGATGGCTTCGATCGTCTGCGGCTGGTGTTTGCCGGGCCCGGCCACGGTCAGCGTCACCTTGCGGGCGGCGGGGTCCAGGTGGACCTGCACGGTGTCGTAGCGATAGCCGTGGGCATCCTGGCTGCGCGAGAGCGGCGTGAGCCGCACGCCGCGCTGGTTCGCGGGCCGGTCGCTGCCGGCGGCGAGCGCCAGGGCGCGCTGCTGCACGTATTCGGCGAAGCGGGCCGGCTTGACCACTTCATCGACCAGCTTCCAGTCGCGCGCGCGTTGCCCGCGCACCCCTTCGGTGGTGGTGCAGAAGATGTCGGCATGATCGCGCCGCACCCGGCGCTTGTCGGTGACGCGCGTCAGGCCGCCGGTACCGGGCAGCACGCCCAGCAGCGGCACCTCCGGCAGGCTGACGGCCGAGGCACGGTCGTCCACCAGCACGATCTCGTCGCAGGCCAGCGCCAGCTCGTAGCCGCCGCCCGCGGTGGTGCCATTGCAGGCGGCGATGAACTTCAGGCCGGAGTGGCGGCTGGCGTCCTCGATGCCGTTGCGGGTCTCGTTGGTGAACTTGCAGAAATTCACCTTCCACGCATGGGACGACTTGCCGAGCATGAAGATATTGGCGCCGGAGCAGAAGATGCGGTCCTTCGCGCTGGTGAGCACCACCGTGCGCACCTCGGGGTGTTCGAAGCGGATGCGCTGCAGGGCATCGTGCAGTTCGATGTCGACGCCGAGGTCGTAGGAATTCAGCTTTAAGGCGTAGCCGGGGCGCAGCCCGGCGTTCTCGTCCACGTCCATGGCGAGCGTGGCGACCGGGCCGTCGAAGGTCAGTTTCCAGTGGCGATACTGGGCCGGGTCGCGTTCGAACGTGACCGGTGTTGCCTGGTCACCGGATGGGGATGCGGACGCAGCGGTGTCGGACATCGTGGTCTCCTGTATGCATTATATTTTTGATCACCTTGTGCGATGAAATATAGTGCATTGAGACGCACGGCGCAATCCCGGGTCAGCCTTAGGCCGGCCGCGCACGCGCATGCTCAGGCGCCGATCAGCCGGAGTTGCGCGCGCAGCGTTTGCAGGGACGCGGCCGGATCCTGGCCGCTGGTGTCGATCGTCAGGTCGGCGCGGGAATAGAGTGGCGTGCGGGCCTGCAGGATGCGGCGCAGGTCGGCCATGGCTTCGCGGTTGCCTTCCATCGGCCGCATATCGCCCTGCGCCACCACGCGCGCCATGTGTTCCTCGGCCGAGGTTCTTACCCACACGGTGTAGCAGCGCGCCAGCAGCAGGTTGAACGTCGACGGCTCGGAGACCAGGCTGCCAGGCGTGGCGAGCACCATGCGGTCGTTGTCGCGCAGCACGCGTTCCAGCGCGCGCATTTCATAGCGGCGGTACGCGGCCTGGCCATAGAGCGAGTGGATTTCCGCCAGGCTGGCGCCGGCTTCCTGTTCGATGGCGCCGTTGAGTTCCACGAAGGGCACTTCCATGGCCTCGGCCAGGGCGCGTCCCAGCGTGGATTTGCCCGCGCCGCGCAGGCCGATCAGGGTGATGCGGCGGTGGCGCGCATCGTGCGATTCGGATGGCGCCAGCGCGTGGCGGCAGGCTTCGCGCACGCGCGCCAGGTCGCCCGCGGGCAGTTGCGCCAGCCATTGCACCATCTGCGCGAACTCGGCGGCCGGCTGGCCGTCCTGTGCATGGCGGTTGTCGATCTCGGCCAGCACCACCGGCAGCGGCACGTCGAGCGCGCGCGCGACCTGGCGCAGGAGCAGCACAGACGCGTTGCCGGTGCCGGTTTCCAGGTTCGCCAGGTAGCGCTCCGACACCTCGGCGCCGCGCGCCAGGTCCTTGCGCGACATGCCGCGCGCAGCGCGCAGCGAGCGGATGCGCTCGCCCAGCTGGGTCAGGTAGGGGTCGCGCTCGCCGGGGTGGCGGGCGCCGGCGGGGTCGGGGGCCAGCAGGGGGTCAGGATCGCGGCGCATGGCGGGGCGGCAAAGGAGATGATGGAAGGCCGCCGGTTGCGGCGGGGTGGCGATTATAAGCGACACATTACTCGTGTCATATAGTGCATTTCTCTGCTTGCATAATAGTCGATATGCAATAAAATGCATTGTCAAAAGAAGCAGACAAGCACGCTGCCGAAAAAAACCGACTTCGTATCCCCGGGCGCCATGCGCATCCCGGGAACGGCACCGAGGAGTGGAGACATGACGCCCCCAGTTGCATCCCCGCAACCGCCGGCCGGAGCAGCCGTGGCCGCGCTGCCGGCCCGCTACAACGCGGCAGCCGACCTGCTCGGCCGCAACCTTGCCGCCGGCCGCGGCGCCAAGACCGCCTATATAGACGACACCGGTACGCTGAGCTTCGCGGCACTCGAGCAGCGTTGCCGCCGCTTCGCGTCGGCCCTGCTGGCCAGCGGCATACGCCCGGAGGAGCGCTTGCTGCTGTGCGCGCTCGACACCATCGATTTCCCCACGGCGTTCCTCGGCTGCCTGCTGGCCGGCGTGGTGCCGGTGGCCGTCAATACGTTGCTGACCGTCGACGACTACGCCTATATGCTGGAGCACAGCGGCGCGCGCGCCGTGGTGGTTTCGGCGCCACTGGCGGGCGTGCTGCGCCAAGCCGCCGCCAGGGCGGGCTGCGCGCCCGCATTTGTCCTCGCCGCGCCCGATGCCGATGATGACCGTGCCGCGCCGAGCGTGGCCGGCATGGCGGAGCAGGGCATCGCCCTGGCCGAGGCGGCCGCCACCCGCCAGGACGACATTGCCTTCTGGCTCTATTCATCCGGCTCCACCGGACGCCCGAAGGGCACGGTGCATACCCACGGCAACCTGTTCCATACCGCCGATCTCTATGCGCGCCAGGTGCTGGGCCTGCGCGAGGACGACGTGGTGTTTTCGGCGGCCAAGCTGTTCTTCGCCTATGGGCTTGGCAATGCGCTCACCTTTCCGCTTTCCGTGGGCGCCACCACCGTGCTGATGGCCGAGCGGCCCACGCCGCAGGCCGTGTTCCGCCGCCTGTGCGAGCAGCGCCCGACCGTGTTCTGCGGCGTGCCCACGCTCTACGCCGGCATGCTGGCGGCGGCCGAGCTGCCGCCGCGCGCGCAGGTCTCGCTGCGCGTGTGTACCTCGGCGGGCGAGGCGCTGCCCAGGGATATCGGCGACCGCTTCCTGGCGCATTTCGGCTGCGACATCCTCGACGGCATCGGCTCGACGGAGATGCTCCACATTTTCCTCTCGAACCGGCCCGGCGAGGTGCGCTACGGGACCACCGGCAAGCCGGTCCCGGGCTACGAGGTCAAGCTGCTCGACGAGGCGGGCCATCCGTGCGCGCCGGGCGAGATCGGCGACCTCTTCATCAAGGGACCCAGCGCCGCGCTGATGTACTGGGGCAACCGCGACAAGAGCCGCGACACCTTCGTGGGCGAATGGACGCGCAGCGGCGACAAGTACCTGCAGGACGCCGATGGCTATTTCATCTACGCGGGGCGCAGCGACGACATGCTCAAGGTAGGCGGCATCTATGTCTCGCCGTTCGAGGTGGAGGCCGTGCTGGCCCAGCATCCGGCGATACTCGAAGCCGCGGTGATCGGCGTGAGCGATGCCGACGGGCTGGTCAAGCCGAAGGCCTTCGTCGTGCCGCGGCCGGGCCAGCCCTGGCACGAGGGGATGGCCGCGGAGCTGCAAGCCTTCGTCAAGTCGCGCCTGGCGCCCTACAAATACCCGCGCCAGATCGAGTGCGTGGCGGAGCTGCCGAAGACCGCCACCGGCAAAATCCAGCGCTTCCGCCTGCGCCAGCGCGAAGAAGCCGCCGGCGCCGCCGAAGCCACCCGCCCGGCGCCGGCCGATGCGGGCTGACGGGCCGGGATCGGCAGCGCAAGGCAAGGACAGCGACGAGACAGCGACGAGACAGCGACGAGACAGCGACGAGACAGCGACGAGACAGCGACGAGACAGCGACAAGACAGCAACAACAGGCAGATGCATGCAAAGCGAGTTGGTTGAGATTCCCTTCGACGGCCGCCGTATCCGGGTGGAGGTGCAGTGGCTCAGGCCCGAACGGCGCGAACGCCCGCTGCTGGTCTTCCTGCACGAAGGCCTCGGTTCGGTCGGTTTGTGGCGCGACTATCCCGCCACGCTCTGCGAGGCCGGCGATTTTCGCGGCCTCGTGATCTCGCGCTACGGCTACGGCCGCGCGACGCCGCGCCCGGCCGAGGAAAAGTGGGGCGTCGATTTCATGCACCGCCAGGCGCGCGAGGCCTTGCCTGCGCTGTTCGATGCGCTGGACATCGGGCCTGGCCGCGGCCAGGGCGCGCCCTGGCTGTTCGGCCATAGCGACGGCGGCTCGATCGCGCTGATCCATGCGGCCAGCTTCCCCCAGGCGGTGGATGGCATCACCGTGCTGGCGCCGCACATCATCGTGGAAGACATCTCGGTCACCAGCATCCAGGCCACGCGCGAGGCCTACCTGCAGACCGACCTGCGCAGCAAGCTGGCGCGCTACCACGACGATGTGGATTCGGCCTTCTGGGGCTGGAACGACATCTGGCTCGACCCCGCCTTCCGCGCCTTCGACCTGCGCCCGCTGCTGGCACAACTGCGCTGCCCGGTACTGGCGGTGCAGGGCGAGGACGACGAGTACGGGACCATGGAACAGATCGAGGGTATCCATCGATATGCGCCGCAAACCGTGCTGCTTAAACTCGCGCGGTGCGGGCACTCGCCACATCGCGACCAGCCGGACCCGTTGACGCAGGCGGCAGTCCGGTTTATAACGACACATACTTCATACCTAAAATAATTTCGCGCCCCTGCGCGTCAGCCTGCGTTTCCTGCCATTGCGGTCATCCGTGGCGCCTTTGCGGCGCACGCCTGGCCGTCACGGTGCGGAGCCTGCCGGCGGGCGATGCATGCCACGGCGACGGAAGTCGGCTTGACCACCAGAGGAGACATCCATGCATCGCTTTACATCGCGCGGGCTGGCCCCCGCTTGCCTTGCCATCGCGGCATCCCTTGCCTTCGCCGGCGGCGCTGCCGCCCAGGGCACCGGCAAGATCAAGGTCGGGTTCATGCTGCCCTACACGGGCACCTACGCGTCGCTCGGCAATGCCATCGAGAACGGCTTCAAGATGTATGTGCAGGAGCAGGGCGGCAAGCTCGGCGGCCGGGAAATCGAATACTTCAAGGTCGACGACGAGTCCGATCCGGCCAAGGCGCCGGAGAATGCCACCAAGCTGATCAAGCGCGACCAGGTCGACGTGGTGGTGGGCACCGTGCATTCGGGCGTGCAGATGGGCATCGTCAAGGTGGCCAAGGAAAACAACACGCTGCTGATCATTCCCAACGCGGGCGTGGACGAAGCCACCGGCCCGCTGTGCGGCCCGAACATCTTCCGCTCCTCGTTCTCGAACTGGCAGCCCGGCTATGCCATGGGCCATGTGCTCGCCGATCGCGGCATGAAGAAGGTGGTCACGCTGACATGGAAGTACGCGGCCGGGGAGCAGTCGGTCAAGGGCTTCAAGGAGGCCTTCGAGGCCAAGGGCGGCAAGGTGGTGAAGGAGCTGAGCCTGCCGTTCCCCAATGTCGAGTTCCAGGCGCTGATCACCGAGGTGGCGTCGATCAAGCCGGACGCCGTGTTCGTGTTCTTCGCCGGCGGCGGCGCCGTGAAGTTCGTCAAGGACTGGGCCGCGGCTGGCCTCAAGGACAAGATCCCGCTGTACGCTTCGGGGTTCCTCACCGACGGCACGCTGGAGGCGCAGGGCCCGGCCGCGCAGGGCCTGGAAACCACGCTGCACTACGCCGACGGCCTGGCCAACCCGCGCGACCAGAGCTTCCGCCTGGGCTACGCCAAGACCTACAAGCTGCAGCCGGACGTCTACGCGGTGCAAGGCTACGACGCCGCCCAGCTGCTGGCCGCGGGGGCGAACGCGGTCAAGGGCGACATGGGCAAGAAGGCCGAGGTGATCAAGGCGATGGAGCAGACCCGGGTGGACAGCCCGCGCGGCTCCTTTACGCTGTCGAAGGCGCATAACCCGGTGCAGGACTTCTACCTGCGCAAGGTCGATGGCCGCGAGAACAAGATCGGCGGCATCGCCGTGAAGGCGCTGGCCGATCCGGCGCGCGGCTGCCGCCTCTGAGCGGCTGATGGCGGCTGACCGCCGCGGCCCGCCGATCGCGCGGTGGCGGGCCAAAGTCAGTTCCTCCGCGCCGCGTCCCCGCGCCAGCCGCGGGACGGCGCGGTCGCATACCGCAACTGCGTTGCCGCTTTGGCGCATGGGCATCCATGGATATCGTTTCCTTCTTCATACAGTGCCTTAACAGCATCCAGTACGGCTTGCTGCTCTTCCTCGTGGCGAGCGGCCTGACGCTGATCTTCGGCATCATGGGCGTGATCAACCTCGCCCATGGCAGCTTCTACATGCTGGGCGCCTACCTGGCCTTCACGCTGGCCGGGCTGACCGGCAACCTGCTGGTCGCCATCCCGCTGGGCATCGTGCTGGCGGTAGCATTCGGCTATGTGCTTGAGTGGGTGTTCTTCAGCTATCTCTATCAGCGCGAGCACCTGCAGCAGGTGCTGATGACCTACGGCCTGATCCTGGTCTTCGAGGAAATGCGCAGCATCCTGGTGGACGACGACGTCCACGGTGTCACCGTGCCGCCCATCCTCGACTGGGCGCTGCCGATCGGCAACGACATGACCTATCCGGTCTATCGCCTGTTCATCTCGGCGATCTGCCTGCTGGTGGCGGCCGCCATGTACGTGGTGATCCGTCGCACGCGCCTGGGCATGATGATCCGCGCCGGCGCCACCAACCGGGAGATGGTGCAGTCGCTCGGCATCAACGTGACGGTGCTGYACCGGTTCGTGTTCGCGCTCGGCGTGGCGCTGGCGGTGCTGGCCGGCATGATCGCCGCGCCGGTGTCCTCGGTCTACCCGGGCATGGGCGGCCAGGTGCTGATCGTGTGCTTCGTGGTGGTGGTGATCGGCGGCATCGGCTCTGTCAAGGGCGCCATGGTGGCGTCGCTGCTGCTGGGTTTCGTCGATACCTTCGGCAAGGTGTTCTGGCAGGAGGCCTCGGGCGTGCTGGTCTACCTGCTGATGGCACTCATCCTGCTCTGGAAACCCCAGGGCTTGTTCAAGGCGGGGTAGGAAGATATGCCGAGCGATATCAATGCACTGGATGGCGCGCCGCGCGTGCGTGCCGGGGCCGTGCCCTGGCGCGGCGGGCTGGGCTGGATGGCGGTGTTCGCGGCGCTGGCCGTGATGCCGCTGCTGCTGGGCGCGGAAGGGCAGCGCTTCTATATCGAGCTGCTCAGCAAGGTCATGATCATGGCGATCTTCGCGCTGTCGCTGCAGCTGCTGATCGGCTACACCGGGCTGGTCAGCCTGGGACACGCGGCCTATTTCGCGGTGGCGGCCTACGCTACCGCGATACTGGCGCCGCAGGCCGGTCCCGGCAACGGCTGGCTGCTGCTGCTAGGCGCGCTCGGCGCGGCGGCGGCGCTGGCGCTGGTGGTGGGCGCGCTGGTGCTGCGCACGCGCGGCATCTATTTCATCATGGTCACGCTGGCCTTCGCCCAGATGGTGTTCTTCGTGTTCCACGACACCAAGATCGCAGGCGGCAGCGACGGCACCTATATCTATTTCCGGCCCGAGTTCGATCTGCTGGGCGCGCGTCCGTTCGACGTCAACGACGTCGCGCATTTCTACTGGCTGGTGCTCGGCGCGCTGGTGCTGACGGTGGCGGGGCTGGCGCTGGTGCTGCGCTCGCGCTTCGGCCACGCGCTGGTGGGCATCCGGCACAACGAGCAGCGCATGCGCGCGGCGGGCTATGCCACCTACCGCTACCAGCTCGGCGCCTTCGTGGTGGCCGGGACCTTCGCCGGGCTGGCAGGCTACCTGTATGCGATCCAGTATGGCTTCGTCAACCCGGAAATCGCATCCTGGCACCAGTCTGGCAATGCCATGCTGATGGTGATCCTGGGCGGGGCGGGCAGCCTGGCCGGCGCGGTACTGGGCGCCTTTTCCTTCGTCTTGCTGGCGGAATGGTTCAGCACGCTGACCAAGCACTGGCAATTGCTGATGGGCGGCTTCATCATCGTGGCGGTGGCCTTGCTGCCGCACGGGCTGATCAGCCTGGCGCGCGTGTTCGCGCGCCGCCGCCAAGGAGAATCGCGATGAACGCACCGGTCTTGTCGGCCCGCAAGCTGACGCGCCGCTTCGGCGGACTCACGGCAGTGGGCGACGTGGATATCGACCTCGCCCTGCATGAGATCCACGCCGTGATCGGCACCAACGGCGCTGGCAAGTCCACGCTGATCAATATGCTTTCCGGCGAGCTGCCGCCGTCCTCGGGCACCCTGCGGCTGCAGGGGCGCGATGTGACCGGGTGGGCGCAGCCGCGGCTGGCGCGCGAGGGCATTGGCCGCAGCTACCAGCGCAACAATATCTTCCTGCCGCTGACGGTGCGCGAGAACTGCCGCCTCGCGGCGCAGTCGCGCGCCCAGCGCGCATGGCGCCTGTGGGAGGGCGCGCAGCGCTGCCGCACCAGCCGGGCGCTGGGCGACGAGGCGATGGATTGCGCCGGCCTGGCCGGCTGTGCCGATACCTTGGCCGCCGCCTTGTCACACGGCCAGAAGCGCCAGCTGGAGGTGGCCATGTGCCTGGCCACGCAGCCCACCGTGCTGTTGCTGGACGAGCCGCTGGCGGGCATGGGCGCGGAGGAGTCGGCGCGCATGCTGGCACTGCTGCGCTCGCTGCGCGACGGCCACGCGGTGCTGCTCGTCGAGCATGACATGGAAGCGGTGTTCTCGGTCGCCGACCGGATCACGGTGATGGTCAACGGCACCGTGATCGCCTCCGGCGAGCCGGACGCGATCCGCGTCAACCGGGAGGTGCAACAGGCATACCTGGGGGAAGAGGACGACCACGGGGGAGCCCACGCAGGCGGGCAGCAGCGCGCGGCATGCAAGGAGCAGGCAGCATGAGCGAAATGATCGCAGCCACCGGCGTGAACGCCTGGTACGGCAGCAGCCATGTCCTGCGCGGCATCGATTTCAGCGTCGGCAAGGGCGAAACGGTGGGCTTGCTCGGCCGCAACGGCATGGGCAAGAGCACGCTGCTGCGGACCCTGCTCGGGCATGTGCGGCAGCGCCAGGGCACCGTCTTCGCCGGCGGGCGCGATGTCTCGCGTGCCCAGCCGTATGAGGTGGCGCGGCTGGGGGTGGCCTACGTGCCCGAGGGGCGCGGTATCTTCCCCAATCTCTCGGTGCGCGAGAACCTGGTGATGGCGGCCCGCAAGGGACCGTCCGGCCGGCTCGACTGGGACGAGGCCAGGGTGCTTGATCTGTTCCCCCGCCTCAAGGAGCGCCTCGCTCACGGTGGGCAGCAGTTGTCCGGCGGCGAGCAGCAGATGCTTTCGATCGGCCGCGCGCTCATGACCAATCCCGACTGCCTGATCCTCGACGAAGCCACCGAGGGCCTGGCACCGCGCATCGTGGCGGAAATCTGGCAGGTGATCGCCACCGTGCGCGCTACCGGCATCGCCTCGGTCGTGGTGGACCGCAACTTCCGCACCGTGCTGGCCAATGCCGACCGCGTGGTGGTGCTGGAGAAGGGCCTGGTGGTCATGAACGGGCCCGCGGCGGAGCTGTCCGCGCAGCCAGGCGTGCTGGACCGCTACCTCGGCGTATAGATGTGGATTAAGAGGCATGTTTTGTGGCGACGCAGCAACGGCATGCCCGCGCGGCCCTGCCAGGAATTGGTGCGCTGGCGCGYGCAAGCGCTTGACCGGGCGGGGCTTCCCTCGCATGCTTGACCAGTCACCGGCTCGAGGCAGGTTCTCAAGGCAGGATGCTCCCCAGTGGTCGTCTCCCGGCACTTCATCTAGAATGGCGCGCGTTTGTGCAATGCAATAGCGTGACGGGGTTCTGTTGCCCGTTTCGCACGTTTCGCCCGTTTCGCCTGTTTCGGCCGCTTTGCCAGTTCCGCCAGTCATGGCGGTCCGGCCAGGCGCCGGAAGCGTTGCGCGAGCCTTTCAACCAGACCCATATCCATGACCCAGACCGCAACCAGTCATTATTTCGTCGAAAGCCCTAGCAAGCGTGCACTGGTGATCGGCGCGATCGGCGTCGTCTTTGGCGATATCGGTACCAGCCCGCTGTACTCGCTCAAAGAGTGCTTCAGCGCCGAGCACGGCATTCCCTTCAGCGCAGACGCGGTACTGGGCATCATCTCGATGCTGTTCTGGGCCATGACCATCGTGGTGTCCATCAAGTACGTGATGTTCGTCATGCGGGCCGACAACGATGGCGAAGGCGGCGTGCTGGCGCTGATGGCGCTGGCCCTGCGCACGGCTGCGCCACGCTCCAGGACGGCCAAGATGCTGATGATGCTGGGCATCTTCGGCGCCTGCATGTTCTATGGCGATGCGGTCATCACCCCCGCCATTTCCGTGCTTTCCGCGGTGGAGGGGCTGGAGATCGCGGCGCCAGGCCTGTCGCATTTCGTCATCCCGATCACGCTGGTGATCCTGGTGGCGCTGTTCATGATCCAGCGCAGCGGCACCAGCGCGGTGGGCAAGCTGTTCGGGCCGATCATGATCGTCTGGTTCTTGGCCCTGGGCGCGCTTGGCCTGTATAACCTGGTGGGCGTGCCGTCGGTCCTGCTGGCCGTCAACCCGCTCTATGGCGTGCGCTTCCTGACGGAGCATTCGCTGCAGGCCTTCGTGGTGCTGGGCTCGGTGTTCCTGGTGCTGACCGGCGCGGAAGCCCTGTATGTGGACATGGGGCATTTCGGCAGGCGCCCGATCAGCTTGGGCTGGTTCGTGCTGGTGATGCCTTGCCTGATGCTCAACTATTTCGGCCAGGGCGCGATGCTCCTGCAGAACCCGGCGGCCATCCAGAATCCCTTCTACCTGATGGTCCCGGAGCCACTGCTGCTGCCGATGGTGTTGCTGGCCACCTGCGCCACCGTGATCGCCTCGCAGGCCGTCATCTCGGGCGCATTCTCGCTGACCAGCCAGGCCATCCAGCTTGGTTTCGTGCCGCGCATGCGCATCCGCTACACCTCCGCCGCCGAGATCGGCCAGATCTACCTGCCGGTGATCAACTGGATCCTGCTGGTCCTGGTCGTGGCCGTGGTGCTGGCATTCAAGAAGTCGGAGAACCTTGCCGCCGCCTACGGCATCGCGGTGACGACCACGATGGTGATCACCACCTTCCTGGCCGCCGTGGTGATGCGCAATGTGTGGAAGTGGAACCCCGTCCTGGTGACGGTGATCGGACTGACCTTCCTGCTGGTCGACCTGGCTTTCTTCGCGGCCAACCTGCTCAAGGTCGCCGAAGGCGGCTGGTTCCCGCTGCTGATGGGCGGCACCGCCTTCTTCCTGCTGATGACCTGGCACAGCGGCCGCAAGCTGCTGCGCGCCCGCAGCCTGGAAGACGGCATCCCGCTCGAGCCGTTCATCGGCGGGCTGCTGGCGCATCCGCCACATCGCGTCGAAGGCACGGCCGTGTTCCTGACCGGCAATACCGAATCGGTGCCGGTTTCGCTGCTGCACAATCTCAAGCACAACCGCGTGCTGCACGAGCGCGTGGTGTTCCTGAGCTTTGTCACGCGCGACATCCCCTTCGTGGACGACGATCACCGCCTGATCTGCAAGGATCTGGGCGGCGGCGTCTTTGTCCTCAAGTCCGAGTACGGCTTCAAGGAGACCCCGGACGTGCAGCGCGTGCTGGATCTCGCGCAGCGCAAGCTCAATATGCAATTCGAGTTGATGGAAACTTCCTTCTTCATCGCCCGCGAATCGGTGATTCCCTCGAAGCTGCCGGGCATGTCGATGTGGCGCGAAAGCCTGTTTGCCTGGATGCATCAGAACGGCGCCAAGCCGTCTGACTTCTTCCAGATCCCGGCCAATCGGGTGGTGGAGCTGGGGACGAAGGTAGAGATCTGATCCGGTTCGGCGCCAGGAGCCCGGCATTTGATGCCCATGGGCTACAGAATACGGGCTTTCCCCCAATTTTGTAGCCCGAAGGCATCAGGATTGACCTTTTATTTTGTCGCCCACCGGCTACAATAAAACGGTTTTCGAACTGTTTTGATGCTCGGGGGCTACAGAATGACAACCATGGCCGATGTCGGCGAGATGCTTCGCGAGGTCCGCCGCGAAGCCGGCCTGTCCCAGCAGGAACTGGCCGACCGCGCCGGGGTGGCACGCACTACCGTCGCCCGCATGGAAACCCTCGCCCGCGGCGATATGAGCGTCTCCGCGCTGGTCAGGCTGCTCGAATCGGCCGGCTACGACCTCAAGGTGGTCAGGCATGGCCACGGCCGCACCCTCGACGACATCCTGGCCGAGCAGCGCGAGACGCCGCAATGAGGGTGCTGCCATGAGGCTCGATGTCCATGTCATGCGGCGGCGCGTCGCCACGCTCTACCGCGAGCGCGACGAATACGTGCTCAAGTATCTCGCGCAGGCACAGCCGCAAGACTTCGTCTCGCTTGCCATGCCGGTGCGCGAAGAGCCCTGGCGCTGGCCGCGCGACCTGCATCCCTTCTTTCGCCAGAACCTGCCCGAGGGCTTCCTGCTCAACCTGATCCGCGAGCAGTTCGGGCCTTTGCTCGACGGCACCGATCTGTCGCTGCTGGCGGTGGTGGGTGCCATGGGCATCGGCCGCGTCACGGTCACGCCGGAGGGCGTGGCGCCCGGCACGGAACTGCAGGGGCTGGACGTGCAGCGTATCCTGCACGGTGACAACACCGAAGCGCATTTCGCGGCCCTGGTCAGGGAATATGCCCGCGCGGCCATTTCCGGCGCGGTGCCGAAATTCATCGCGCCGGACGCGCGTGACGAGGAGGCGATGCCGCTTGGCAAGCCCACCTTGCGCACCAGCCGCTATATCGTCAAGGGATCGGACGACAGCACGCCGTTCCTCGGTTTCAACGAGTTCCATTCGATGCGCGTGCTCGAGCGCCTGGGCGTGGTGCCGGTGGCCGCCACGCGCATGTCGGACGATGGCCGCGCGCTGGTGGTCGAGCGTTTCGACGTGGATGAAGCGGGCCTGCCGGTGTACGGCGTGGAAGACATGTGCGGCCTGCTCGGCTTGCCGCCGCACGAGAAGTACGCTGCCACCACGGAGAAGGTGCTGGCGGCGGCCCGCTCCTACCTGGCGCGCGATGCCTTGCAGGCACAGATGGAACACCTGGCCTGGCATCTGCTGGTCAACTATGTGGTGCGCAATGCCGATTGCCACGCGAAGAACATCGCGCTGTACTACTCGGGCGTGGACGATGTGAGGTTCACCCCGGTCTACGACATCGTCACGACCCAGGCCTACCCGCGCTACGCCAGCAACCCGCCCGGACTCTTCATCGACGGACGCAAGACCTGGGCGGCAGGCAAGGCGCTGGAGCGGTTGCTGAACACACGCATGGGCATCGCGCCGCGCCGCTATGCGGCCATGGTCGAGGCGTTGTGCGATTCGGCGGTGGCGGTCGGCCATGAACTCATCGCGGCGTCGCGCAACGAGCCGCAATGGCGAGACGTGGCCAAGCAGATGCTGCACGCGTGGAACGACGGCATGGAGTCGCTGCGCAGCGCGCGCAGGAATGCCGGCTTGCGGCAACTGTCGCCGGCCATCGAGGCGGCCGGTTTCTCTGACCCGGAGCCGGCGCACAAGACGGGGACCGTGATCGGACGGTCCGGCCTGATGGGCAAGCGAGGGGGGCGGTAGCCCCCCGCCTTTCAGCGCTTGAGCTTGGCGAAGGCGGCCGCCATCGCGCCGCTCGGCTCGGCTTCCCGGCGTCCGCCGCCAGCGCCCTTGTTCTGGCCCTGGCGCGGCGCGTTGCCGCGCTCGCCCTGGCCGGCACGCGCCGGGCCCTGGCCGGGTTCGTCGTCGAGCCGCATGCTCAGCCCGATCCGGTTGCGCTTGACGTCCACCTCCATCACCTTGACCTTGACGATCTGGCCGGCCTTGACCGCCTCGTGCGCATCCTTGATGAACTTGGTGGACAGCGCCGAGATGTGGACCAGGCCATCCTGGTGCACGCCGATATCGACGAACGCGCCGAAGGCGGCCACGTTGGTGACCACGCCTTCGAGCACCATGCCCGGCTGCAGGTCCTTGATGTCTTCCACGCCGTCCTGGAAGGTGGCGGTCTTGAACTCGGGGCGCGGATCGCGGCCGGGCTTTTCCAGCTCGGACAGGATGTCGCGCACCGTCGGCAGGCCGAAGGTCTCGTCGGTGAAAGCCGTCGGCGACAGGCCGCGCAAGGCTTCGCGGTTGCCCATCACGTCGGGCAGGCCCTTCTTGATGTGTTCGAGGATGCGCGTGACCACCGGGTAGGCTTCGGGGTGGACCGAGGAACGGTCCAGCGGGTTGTCGCCATCGTTGACGCGCAGGAAGCCGGCGGCCTGCTCGAAGGTCTTGTCGCCCAGGCGCGGCACCTTCTTGAGGGCATCGCGGTTGGGGAAGGCGCCGTTGGCGTCACGGTAGTCGACGATATTGCGCGCCAGCACCGTGTTCAGGCCCGACACGCGCGCCAGCAGCGGGGCCGAGGCGGTGTTGACGTCCACGCCCACGGCGTTCACGCAATCCTCGACCACGGCGTCCAGCGCGCGCGCCAGCTCGCGCTGGTTGACGTCATGCTGGTACTGGCCCACGCCAATCGACTTGGGGTCGATCTTCACCAGTTCCGCCAGCGGGTCTTGCAGGCGGCGCGCGATCGAGACCGCGCCGCGGATCGACACGTCGAGGTCGGGGAATTCCTTGGCCGCCAGCTCGGATGCCGAGTAGACCGAAGCGCCTGCCTCGCTGACCACGATCTTGGTCAGCTTGGCTTCGGGCAATTGCTTCATGAGGTCCTGCACCAGCTTGTCGGTCTCGCGGCTGGCGGTGCCGTTGCCGATCGAGACCAGCATCACGTTGTGCTGGCGGGCCAGGCGCGCCAGCGTGGCGAGCGAGCCGTTCCAGTCGCGGCGCGGCTCGTGCGGGTAGATGGTGGCGGTGTCGATCAGCTTGCCGGTGGTGTCGACCACGGCGATCTTGCAGCCGGTGCGGATACCCGGGTCGATGCCCATCACGGACTTCGGGCCCGCCGGCGCGGCCAGCAACAGTTCATGCAGGTTGCGGCCGAACACCTTGATGGCCTCGTTCTCGGCGCTCTCGCGCACCTGCGTCAGCAGTTCGGTTTCCAGGTGCGGCTGCACCTTGACGCGCCAGCACCAGCGGCAGACGTCGCCGAGCCACTTGTCGGCCGGGCGGTTCTGGTTCTGGATGCCGAAATGGCGCGCGATCATGCCTTCGCACGGATGCGGCACCAGCGCGTCCTGTTCTTCGCCGAGGCCCAGCTTGACCATCAGCACGCCGGCATTGCGGCCACGGAACAGCGCCAGCGCGCGGTGCGACGGCACGGTGCGGATGGTTTCGCTGTACTGGTAGTAGTCGCGGAATTTTTCTTCTTCGGCGTTTTCCTTGCCTTCCATCACGGAAGAACTGACCAGGCCGTTGCTCCACAGGTGCTCGCGCAGCTTGCCGAGCAACTCGGCGGTCTCGCCGAACTGCTCGGAGAGGATGTCGCGCGCGCCGTCCAGCGCGGCCTTGACGTCGGGCACGCCGCCGTCGGCGGTGGGGTTGCCGTTGACGTATTTGGYGGCCTCGGCCTGCGGATCCAGCGTGGGGTCGGCCAGCAGCGCCTGGGCCAGCGGCTCCAGCCCGCATTCGCGTGCGATCTGGGCGCGCGTGCGGCGCTTGGGCTTGTAGGGCAGGTAGAGGTCTTCCAGCGTCTGCTTGGTCTCGGCGCCTTCGATGGCGGCGCGCAGCTCGGGCGTGAGCTTGCCCTGTTCCTCGATGGAGGCCAGGATGGCGGCGCGGCGCTCTTCCATCTCGCGCAGGTAGAGCAGGCGCTCTTCCAGCGTACGCAGATGCGTGTCGTCCAGGTTGCCGGTCACTTCCTTGCGGTAGCGGGCGATAAAAGGCACGGTCGCGCCTTCGTCGAGCAGTTCAACGGCCGCCGCCACCTGGCGGGGCTGGACGGACAGTTCGGCCGCGATGAGCGACACGATCTTTTGCGTGACGGAAGCTGGCAGTTTGGACATCAGGAAAACAGTCAGTCGAAAGCGGGGCATTTTGCCACAAGCGCGACGCGGCGAGACGCGGTGCGCGCAAGCCGGCGTGGTGCCGCCACGCCGGCATGCGGCCGGCGTGATATCAATGCGGCCCGGGTGCGGCCCCGGTGCGGCCCCAGTGGGGCAACAAGCAGGCCGGATGTTAGAATCGGGGCATGATCGTCAAGCCACATCCGGCCGCTTGCGCGCCCGCGTTCCCAGCCCTTCGCGCTACCCGCGCGGCGACCCGCATGCCTCGCTCGCTGCGGGCTCACTTCATCCTGCTGGTTGCCAGCGCGGCAGCCTTGCTGGCGCCGGTGCCGGGCGCCGCGCAGAGTGCTGCGCCTGCCGCCGAAGCTGCAGCGCCGCAGGCGCCGCCCCGGGACTTCGCCGCCGAGCGCAAGGCCATCAACGATTCGCGCGACTGGACCAACTACCGCTACGGCCAGGCGGCGCACGATTGCTACGCCAAGTTCTTCGTCACGCACTGCGTGGACAAGGCCAAGGACGTGCAGCGCGCGGAACTGCAGGTGCTGCGCAAGCGCGAGCTCGAGGTGGGCGATGCGGAGCGCGCGTTCAAGGCGGTCGAGCGCGATCGCGAACAGGCCATCCGGCGTGCCGAATACGAGGCCGATCAACCCAAGCGCCAGGCCAACGAGCAGGCCAGCCGCGCGAGCTTCGAGCGCAAGCAGCAGGAGCAGCAGCTGCGCGACGCCGAGCACCAGGCGGGCGCCCCGCAGCGCGCAGCCAATGCGCAGGCCTATGACAAGAAGCAGGCCGACTTCGATGCCCGCGTCAGGCAAGCGCAGGAGCAGGGCGCGCAGAAGGCGCAGCAGCGGCAAGAGAACGTAAAGGCCTTCGAGGCCAAGCAGCACGACGCCGAACAACGGCAGAAGGATGTCGACGAGCGTCGCGCCAAGGCCAAGGAGCAGCAAGGGCCGGCGTCCGCGCCGCGGCCCTTCGGTTTCTGAGCGGTGCGAGCCGCGCCCACGGCCGGGGGCAATACCGGCGACAATAGCCTGATTGGCGACAACAGCCGGTGCCCGACACCATGCCGGCCCGCCGGCGCCAGCGCCGGCATTGAGCGGGGGAGCCCATGGACCGCAATCTGAATACCCTGGAGCGACAGATCATGGAGTTGCAGATCGAACATCGCGATCTCGACTACCTGATCGACCGCATGGCGGCTGACGCCACCCATGACGAACTGCAGATGCGGCGCCTGAAAAAGCGCCGTCTCAAGCTCAAGGATGCGATCACGCTGCTCCAGTTGCAGCTCGAGCCGGACGTGCCGGCCTGACCTGATCACCTTGCCATTCCTCTCATCCCCGGGCCGGCGCTGAGCCGGCTCGCCAGAAAGCCTTGCCTTGCCTGCTTCCGAAGACATTCCAGACGCGCCGGCCGCCGCCCTGACGCCCGCGCCGAGCGACGCGCACGGCGGTGCCGCCAGCGGCACCGGCGCCGCCGTGCCTGCCGGCAACGCGGCCGCCCAGGCGGCCCAGCTTGCCACCATCTTCGCCAAGACCGGCACGCTGGCGCAGGCCATCGAGGGCTATCGTCCGCGCGATGCGCAGGAGCGCATGGCCGCGGCCGTGGCAGGTGCGATCGAAACCAGCGACACCGTCATCGTCGAGGYCGGCACGGGCACCGGCAAGACCTTTGCCTACCTGGTGCCCGCCATGCTGTGGGGCGGCAAGGTGATCCTTTCGACCGGCACCAAGAACCTGCAGGACCAGCTCTTCCTGCGCGACATTCCCACCGTGCGGCGGGCGCTCAATGTGCCCGTGTCGGTCGCCCTGCTCAAGGGGCGGGCCAACTACCTCTGCCACTACCATCTGGAACGCGCCGAGGCCCAGGGCCGGCTGGCATCGCGCCAGGACGCGGCGTGGCTGCGCGAGATCGCGCGCTTCGCCAAGGTCACCGCTTCGGGCGACAAGGCCGAACTGGCCTCGGTGCCGGAGAATGCGCCGGTCTGGCAGCTCGTCACCTCGACGCGCGACAACTGCCTTGGCACGGAGTGCCCGAACTACAAAGAGTGCTTCGTCATGCGTGCCCGCAAGGAGGCGCAACAGGCGGACATGGTGGTGGTCAACCATCACCTGTTCTTTGCCGATGTGGTGCTGCGCGATACCGGCATGGCCGAGTTGCTGCCGGCGGCCAACACGGTGATCTTCGACGAAGCCCATCAGCTGCCCGAAACCGCCACGCTGTTCTTCGGCGAGAGTCTGTCGACCAGCCAGTTGCTGGAGATCGCGCGCGACACCGTGGCCGAGGGCCTCTCGCACGCGCGGGACGCGGCCGACTGGGTGCGCATTGCCGCGCCGCTGGAGCGCGCCGCGCGCGACCTGCGGCTGGCCTTCACCAAGGACAATGCGCGCCTGGCGGTCAGCCAGATCGAGGCCGACCCCCGCATCAGCAAGCCGTTCTTCGAAACGCTGGACGCGCTGGAAGCCGCGCTGGGGGAATTCGTGGCCTTGCTCGAGAGCCAGGCCGAGCGCGCCGAATCGCTCGAACAGTGCCATCGGCGCGCGGTGGAGCTGGAGCAGCGCCTGGCTGCCTGGCGCAGCGAGGCCAAGGCCGCGCCGAAACCCGCGCCGGCCGGCGACGAGGCTGCAACCGCTGCCGCGCCGGAAGCCGCCTTCGGGCCGGACACGGTGCGCTGGGTGGAGGTGTTCTCCCATACCGTGCAGCTGCACCGCACGCCCTTGTCGATCGCGCCGATCTTCACTCGCCAGCGCGAAGGGCATCCGCGGGCCTGGGTCTTCACCTCGGCTACGCTGTCGGTGAAGGGCAATTTCAGCCATTACGCCGCGCAGCTCGGCCTGGACAAGGACAAATCGCTGACCCTGCCCAGCCCCTTCGACTATGCGGAGCAGGGCCTGCTCTACGTGCCGCGCGATCTCCCGGCGCCGCAGTCGCCGCAGTTCACCGACGCCGTGGTGCAGGCCGCGCTGCCGCTGATCGAGGCGGCCGGAGGGCGGGCCTTCCTGCTCTGTACCACGCTGCGCGCGGTACAGCGTGCTTCGGACCTGCTCTATGACGCCTTCGCCGAGCGTGGCCTCGAACTGCCGCTGCTGGTGCAGGGCCAGGCCAGCCGCACCGAATTGCTCGACCGTTTCCGCGAACTGGGCAATGCCGTGCTGGTTGGCAGCCAGAGTTTCTGGGAGGGGGTGGATGTGCGTGGCGAGGCGCTATCGCTGGTGATCATCGACAAGCTGCCATTTGCGCCACCCGACGATCCGGTGCTGGCCGCGCGCATGGAAGTGCTGCAGAAGAAGGGCCTGAGTCCGTTTGCCGTGCATCAGCTGCCACACGCGGTGATCACGCTGAAGCAGGGCGCGGGGCGCCTGATCCGCTCGGAGACGGATCGCGGCGTGCTGGTGATCTGCGACACGCGGCTGGTGGAGAAGCCCTATGGCCGCCAAATCTGGCAAAGCCTGCCGCCGTTCAAGCGCACGCGCGAGGCCGAGACGGTGATCCATTTCCTGGAAACGCTGCGCAATGGCGGCGAGCCCGCGCAGGCGGTGGAAGACGCGGTCGGCGCCGGTGACGGCGATGCATCACCCGCCGACTGAGGCCGGCGGGGACAACGAAAATAAAAAAGCCCGATCGGAATCGGGCTTTTTTGCGGCCGGGTGGCTGACTTTCAGAACACTTCCCACCAGGACTTGTCCTTGCGGCGCTCGCCGTACTTGATGTAATCGCTGTTCGGGAAGTTCTTTTCCATCACGCGGGCGGTGTCGTCGCGCAGATCCTTCATGCCCAGCGAATCGTACGAGCGGATCATGATGTACAGCGCTTCCTCGTTGGCCGGCGCGCCGTCATAGTCCTTGAGCGCCTGCTGGGCCCGGTTGGCGGCGGCCAGGTAGGCGCCGCGGCGGTAGTAGTAGCGTGCCGCATGGACCTCATGCTGTGCCAGCGAATTCACGATGTACTGCATGCGTGCCGCGGCGTCGGGCGTGTACTTGCTTTCCGGGAAGCGCGAGACCAGTGTGTTGAACGCGTCATACGCGGCGCGCGCGGCCTTCGGGTCGCGCTCGCTGAGATCCTGGCCGGAAAAGCGGCCCAGCCATCCCAGGTTGTCGTTGAAGTTGATCAGGCCCTTGAGGTAGTAGGCGTAATCGATATTCGGGTGGCTCGGGTGCAGCTGGATGAAGCGATCGACCGAAGCCAGTGCCGCGGCGGTCTCGCCATCCTTGTAGTTGGCATAGGCGGTATCGATCTGTGCCTGCTGCGCGAAACGGCCGAACGGGTAGCGGCTTTCGAGCTTTTCGTACAGCTTGACTGCGCGGGTAAAGTCACCTGAATCGAGGGCTTCCTTGGCTTCAGAATATAATTTGTTAGCCGACCAGCCGGCAGTCTCGTCTGGTTGATCCGACAGCAGGCCGCATGCCGACAGCATGACGCAGCCGCCTGCGAGCAGAATCGCTCCAATTCTTGCGCGCCAGCTGGCGCGCTTCATGCTCATCAATTGCATGGGCAACGTATCCCGGATGAAAAATAGCATCAAGCATTATAGCCCAAGCCCCTTGCCCGAAACCGCGGCCAAGGGCCCCACACAGCAAGCCGAGGATCTTGCCGACACCTTGAACGAGGTGGRGGATCTCGAAGACCTGGTCGACGTGGCCGCGCTGGACGGCCTGCCGGCCGGCGCGCAGCTGTCGCCGATCGAGACCGAAATGCAGCCGGTGTCGTTCGATGTCGATAGTGCCTCACATGGAGAGCGCCTCGACAAGCTGCTGGCCCGCCATCTCAGCGGCTTCTCGCGCAGCCGCCTGCAGCAATGGATCGAAGGCGGCTCGGTGCTGGTCAACGGCACCGCGCGCCGTTCGCGCGATGCCGTGCAGATGGGCGAGCGCATCGAGGTCCGGCCCCAGGTCGCGCCCGAATCGCGCGCCTTCGTGCCGGAAGACGTCGAACTGGACGTGGTGTACGAAGACGCCACGCTGCTGGTCATCAACAAGTCCGCCGGCCTGGTTGTCCATCCGGCTGCCGGCAACTGGAGCGGGACCGTGCTCAACGGCCTGCTGCATCGCTATCCCGAGGCGGTGGGACTGCCGCGTGCGGGCATCGTCCACCGGCTCGACAAGGAAACCACGGGGCTGATGGTGGTGGCGCGCACGCTGACCGCGCAGACGGACCTGGTGCGGCAGTTGCAGGCGCGCACCGTCAAGCGCCGCTACCTGGCGCTGGTGTGGGGCACGACGCCCGACTCCGGCACCATCGACGCGCCGATCGGCCGCGATCCGCGCGAGCGCACACGCATGGGCGTGGTATTGACCAACAGCGGCAAGCCTTCGCGCACGCATTTCCGCACGCTGGGCACGGTGCCGCTTGGACGCGGCAATGTCTCCATGGTCATGTGCCAGCTCGAGACCGGACGTACCCACCAGATCCGCGTGCATTTCGAATCCATCGGCCACCCGCTGCTCGGCGACACGGTCTATCACCGCGCCGCCACGCGGCGCGGCCAGCGTCCGGCCATCAAGGCGCCGCTGCCCGTGCCGCTGGGCCGTCAGGCCCTGCACGCATTCCGGCTCGGGCTGGTGCACCCAGTCACGGGCAAGGACATTTCGTGGGAGGCGCCGCCGCCCGACGACCTGCAGGCGCTTATCGACGTCCTCGACTTCGAAGGCGACGATGCCGACGATGAGGACGATGGCTGGGTGGAGGGCGAAGACGGCGTGTGGGTGTACGGCGATGACGACTGACCCCGCCTGGCTGGTGCCYGACTGGCCGGCGCCCGCGCGCGTGCGCGCGCTGTCGACCACGCGCCAGGGTGGCCTGAGCGTCAGCCCCTATGGCCTGGCGGACGGCAGCCAGGGCGGGCTGAACCTGGGCACGCATGTGGGCGACGACCCCGCGGCCGTGGCCGGCAACCGTGCGCGCCTGGCGGCGCGGCTGCCCAGCGCGCCGGCATGGCTGGAGCAGGTGCATGGCTGCGCCGTCGCGAGCGGGGACGAATTCGCCGGCGGCGATGCCGTGGTGCCGAAGGCTGACGCAAGCATCGCCACGACGCCGGGCCGCGTTTGCGCTGTGATGACCGCCGACTGCCTGCCGGTGCTGCTATGCGACCGTGCCGGCACCGTGGTGGGCGCGGCGCATGCCGGCTGGCGCGGGCTGTGCGCGGGCGTGATCGAGGCCACGCTGGCAGGCATGAGCACCCGGGCCGGACCGCAGGCGCGGTGGCTGGCGTGGCTTGGGCCGGCCATCGGGCCGCAAGCGTTCGAGGTGGGGGCGGAAGTGCGCCAGGCTTTCCTGGCCGCGGCACTGCCGCAGGAGATGGCTGCCGTCGAGGCGGCTTTCCGTCCCGGCGCGCCCGGGAAATACTTTGCCGACATCTATGGCCTGGCCCGGACCCGGCTGGCCCGTGCCGGCTGCGCCGACGTGCATGGCGGCGATACCTGCACCGTCACCGACGCGCAGCGCTTCTATTCCTACCGCCGGGACGGCGTCACCGGCCGCATGGCCAGCCTTGTCTGGCTGGCCGCCTGAGGCCTGCCGGGTTTACTCGCGGGCAGCGGGGCGGCCCTCTGCGCTGGCGGGCGGCGCCGCGCCTGCTGCTGCCTCCGCTGCCTCCGCTGCCTCGCCAGCCGGCGGCGTGGGCCGCGCCTGCGCTTGCACTGCCGCCTGCTCTTGTCTCGCTTCTTCGGCCTTGCGCCGCCGCCGGCGGCCCGGCGTGCCCATGATGTACATCAGGATGGCGACCGGCCCCAGGCCGTAAAAGACGAAGGTGGCCACGCCCGCGACCACGGTGTGCTCGGTAATGG
>NZ_JBFTND010000034.1:0-39710 GCF_056397305.1 Cupriavidus sp. 05N40 | reverse complement strand
GTTGTCGTCGTGCGCGATGTTCTTGGTCAGCAGCAGGTGGCACAGCAGCGGCACCAGCGTCAGCGAGATGATCAGCGAACCGATCAGCGCGCCCGTCACGGTGTAGGCCATCGGCGCGAAGATCTTGCCCTCGTGGCGCTGCAGCGTGAAGATGGGGATGTGCGCGGCGATGATGATGATCATCGAGAACACGGTCGGGCGGCCCACCTCGGTAGTGGCCTGCAGGATGGCGTGCATGCGCGCGCGGCTGTCCTTGATCTGCGCTTCCTTGAGCTCGCCGAGGCGCTTGAAGATGTTCTCCACCACGATCACCGCGCCGTCGACGATGATACCGAAGTCCATTGCGCCGAGCGACAGCAGGTTGGCGGGGATGCCCACCCAGGTCAGGCCGATGAAGGTGGACAGCAGCGCCAGCGGGATCACCAGCGCCACGATGGCCGCGGCGCGCACATTGGCCAGGAACAGGTAGAGCACGGCCATCACCAGCAGCGCGCCCTCGACCAGGTTGCCGAACACGGTGTGCAGCGTCTTGTCGATCAGCGTGGAGCGGTCGTAGTAGGGCACGATCTTCACGCCCTTGGGCAGGATCGTGCTGTCCAGCAGGTCGATCCTTTTCTTGAGCCCTTCCAGCACCAGCGAGGGATTCTCGCCCTTGCGCATCACCACGATGCCCGAGACGATGTCGTCCTCGTCGTCCTGGCCCATCAGGCCCTGGGGCGGCGCGGCGCCGATCCTCACCTCGGCGATGTCCTTGACCAGGATCGGCGTGCCGTTGTTCTCGGCCACCACCACGTTGGCGATGTCGGCCGAGGTATAGAAGCTGCCGAGCGAGCGCAGCAGGTACTGCTGGCGGCCGTGCGCCACGGCGCCGCCGCCGGCGTTGGCGTTGGCGCGCTGCAGGGCGGCGAAGAGTTGCGACAGCGAGATCTTGGAATCGCGCATCTTCGCCAGGTTGGGGTTCACCTCGTACTGCTTGATGGTGCCGCCGATGGTGACCAGGTCCGCCACGCCAGGCACCTGGCGCAGGTTCTTCTCCACCACCCAGTCCTGCAGCGTGCGCAGCTCCTGCGCGCTATAGCCCTTGCCGGTCAGGCGAAAGCGGAAGATTTCGCCGATCGCGGTGGACAGTGGCGCCAGTTCCGGGTGCACGCCGTCGGGCAGGTCCACGCCGCGCAGGCGCTCGATCACCTGCTGGCGGGCCACCACGTCGGTGGCCTTGTCATTGAAGGTGACCATCAGGA
Source organism: Cupriavidus sp. 05N40 (assembly GCF_056397305.1). Taxonomy (NCBI): domain Bacteria; kingdom Pseudomonadati; phylum Pseudomonadota; class Betaproteobacteria; order Burkholderiales; family Burkholderiaceae; genus Cupriavidus; species Cupriavidus sp. 05N40. The sequence continues at coordinate 38,469 of NZ_JBFTND010000034.1, read as the reverse complement.
AGGACAGGCCGAACTGGGTGTGCGAAAACACCCGCACGGAATTCGGCGTGCCGGCCAGCGCGGTCTCGATCGGGATGGTGACCTGGCGCTCGATTTCCTCGGCGGCGCGGCCCGGGTACAGCGTGATGACGTTGACCTGGATGTCGGAGACATCCGGGAAGGCTTCGATCGGCAGGTTCTTGAAGGCCGCCAGGCCACCCCCGATGAAGATGGCAAGGCCGAGCCAGACGAACAGCTTCTGGTGCAGCGCGAAATGGACGATACGCGAAATCATGTGGCGGTCTTCCTTACTGCTTCGCGCCGGCGTTGCTGGCCGCGCCGCCCAGGGCCGCGTTGACCGCGGTGGCGTCGCGCAGGATGTCCTGCAGGTAAAGATTGCCCTCGGTCACCACCACATCGCCTTCCTTGAGTCCGTCCACCACCTCGGCGGTACCGGGCAGCGTCACGCCCAGCTTGATCTGGCGGCGCTCGAAGCGGTTCTGCGCCGTGCGCACGAACACGTAGTTGCGGTTGTCGGCCAGGAACACTGCCTTGGACGGCACGCCGATGCCCTCGAACGAAGCGGCTTGCAGCTTGGCGGTCACGAACATTTCCGCCTTCAGGCGACGGTCCTGGTTGGGCACGGTCAGGCGCACCTTGACGCTGCGCGCGGCGGGGTCGACGTAGTCGGCGACCTTGATCACCTTGCCGGTGAAGGTCTCGCCGGGATAAGCGCTGGACACCAGGCGCACGCTCACGCCGGGCTTGAACAGCGCGAGATCGGCCTCGGTCGCGTCCACCTGCGCCCACAGCTCGCTCGGGTCGGTGACCAGGAACAGCGGCGCGCTGGGCGGCTGGTCGGGACGCAGCTCCATGCCGACATTGATATTGCGCTCCACCAGCAGGCCGTCGATCGGCGTGCGCAGGGCAAAGCGCGCCATGCCGCCGCCTGCCGCGGGCGAGCCGTACTGGCGCAGCGTGGCCTGGGTGCGGGCAAGGTCGGCGCTGGCGCGCGCGGCGTCGGCCTGGGTCTGCTCGAGGTCCTTCTGCGCTACCACGCCGGCGTCGTACAGCTCGCGCTGGCGCGCCAGCGCCTTGCCGGCGTAGGCGGCGTCGACGGCGGCCTTGCGCGCGTCGGACTGGGCCACGCCGAAATCGGTGGAGGTCAGCATGGCCAGCGCCTGGCCCGCCTTCACGCTGGTGCCCGCCTGAGCCATCACTTCGGTCACGCGGCCGGCGAACGGCGTCGACACGCGCACGGTGCGGTCCTCGTTCCACACCAGGCGGCCGGGCAGGCTCAGCATGCGTTCGCCGCCGCGCTTGACGCTTTCGCCGGCGATGCCCGGCAGGGCCTTCACGGAGGCCGGGAATTCGACGGTGTTGCCGGCGACCTTGGGCTCGTCGCTGGGCGCAGGGGCTTCCTGCTTGCCGCAGGCGGCCAGCGCCAGCGTCACCAGCGAAAGCGCCGCGAGGCGCGCGCGCAGGCCGTGGCGCGCGGGGGTAGTCGAAGCAGGCGTAGCAGTCATCGGAGACATCGAAGCGGACATCAAAGCAGACATCGGAGCGGACACTTGATTAGGGGCGCGGCACATCGGTACGAGCCTGGGCATTGGATGAGGACTGCAGGGCGGCACGATAGGCCGACAGGGATTTGGCGTAATCGCCTTGCGCGTTGACTGCGTCCAGGCGCGTCTGGCGCAGCGCGCGGCGCGAGTCGAGCAGGTCCAGCACGCTGGTGGCACCCTTGGCATAGGCGAACTCGGCGCTGCCGGCCACGCTTTCGGCGGCGGGCACCACGCTCTGGACCATCTGCTTGAGCGACAGGCGCGCGGCCTCAAGCTGGTTGCGCGAGCGCTCCAGTTCGTTCTGCGCCTCGAGCAGCACGCGGTTGCGGTCGTCCAGCGCGGCGTAATAGTCCACCTCGGCGCGGCGCGCCTCGCCGCCGAAGCTGTGGCGCACGAACAGCGGGATCGACAGGAACACACCGAAGCTGTTGCCGCTGCCGGTCTGGTTGGCTTCCGAAACCGGATAATGCTCGGCCTGCGCGCCCACCGTGACGTCCGGCACGCGCCCGGCGCGCGCCAGGTCACGCGCGCTGGCCGCGGCCGCCAGGCGGGCTTCGGCCGCGGTCACGTCGGGACGGCGCTGGACGGTATCGGCATCGGGCTCGGGCACCGGCACGTCGAGCGCGGGCCAGTCCGCCACCAGGCGGTTGTCGACCAGCGTGCCGGGCACACCGATGGCCTGGGCCAGCGCGGCCTTGTCGCTGGCGTGGTCGGCCATGGCGGCGCGCAGGTCGGCCTGGGAGCGCAGCACGTCGAGTTGCAGCTTGGTCACATCGGCGCGGGACACGTCGCCGGCCTTCAGGCGCGTCTCGTTGGCCTGCTGGGTGCGGCCGTAGAGCGACAGGGTCTCGTTGAGCACCGCCACGCGCTCCTGGCTGACCAGTGCCTCGTAGAACGCCTGCTCGGCGGCGCTCGACTGCTGGGTGACGACGGCCTGCAGCACCTCGCCGGCGGCGCGGCTCGAAGCACGCGCGCCTTCCACGCGCAGGTTGCCCTTGTTGGCGGTCTCGATCACCTGGTCCACGCGCAGCGTGGAATCCACGGTCTTGTTGCGCGGGCCGCCGGAATTGAAGCCCTGGTGCGGGTTGATATTGGCCACGCCCAGGCTCAGCACCGGGTTGGGCCGTTGCGAGGCGATCTGGATATCGGCCTGGCTGGCCTCCTCGCCACGGCGCGCGGCGATGATGTCGCGGTTGCAGCGCACGGTATCGAGGCGCACTTGCGCGATGGTGAGCGGCGCCTTCGCGAGTGGCGCCACGCAGGGGCCGTCGGCCGGCAGCGGTGCACTCGGGGGCACATTCGTGCCGGCCACGGCGGCACCGGCGACGGCACTCAGCAGGCTGGCCAGCAAGAAACGAGGAAAAGAAAAAGACACGATAAATCAGGCTCGGTTCGACTCAGTGTGCGGTAAACGACCATGGCGACTATTCGGTGCACCGGGACGGCGAACTTTCATGTATCTCCACGGAACGCGTAGTGTACGTGCCGCATCCGGAGCGGCCGCAACGTCCCGTGCGCATTCAAACCGAAACGCATTACAAACGGCTTTCATAAATGCAACAAAAAACCGTGTAAACGTACGAACGGTCCAGTTTCAAGGGAAAACCCTGACGAAGAAGGCGCTTTCCCGACAAACTGCGCGGGCGCGGCGGCCCTGGTCAAACGCCCGTATCATTACGCACTTCCGTGACGGCAGGCAGCTTTTGCGACGAGGGACGCCACGCGACCTGTTGCCACACCGCATCCGGGCGCTTCGCCTGCTGCGCTGCACACGCTATCCCGGGCACGTTAGGCCGGGACAGCCGGCTTCCCCGGCCAGGCGCGCCGCGCGCCCTTGTTGCCGCGGTTGTTCCCGGCCTTGTTCCCGGCCTTGTTCCCGCCCTTGTTCCCGCATTGCCAGCCTTGCGCCCCATCTCTTTTCTCCGCCTTCTTCCATGCCTGACCATTTGTTGCTGTCCTCCCTGATCATTTTCGGCCTGGGCGGAGTGCTGGGCGCGGTGGGCGGGCTGTTCGGCATCGGCGGCGGGCTGATCGCCATTCCGGCGCTGGGCCTGCTGTACGGCATGGACCAGCAACTCGCCCAAGGCACCGCGCTGGTGATGATCGCCCCCAACGTGATGATCGGCTTCTGGCAATACCGCCGCCGCGCCGATATCGCACTGCGCACGGCGGCGGTGCTCGGGCTGTCGGCGGTACTTGCCACCTATGCCTCGGCCCGGCTCGCCACCGCCATGGACGCGGTGCTGCTGCGGCGCGTCTTTGCCTGCTTCATGATCGCGCTGGCGCTGTATTTCCTCTGGCGCCTGCAGCCCGGGCGCGCGGCCACCGCGCAGCGGGCGCGCCTGTCGCCACGCTGGATTCCGGCGCTGGGCGCGGTGGGCGGCGCGTTCTCGGGCTTTTTCAGCGTGGGCGGCGGCGTGGTGGCCGCACCCGCGCTGGTCGGCCTGTTCGGCTTCCGGCAAGCGGCGGCGCAAGGACTGGCGCTGGCCCTGGTCACGCCGGGTGCCGTGGTGGCGCTGGCCGCCTATGCCAATGCCGGCCATGTGGACTGGGCCAGCGGTATCCCGCTTTCGCTGGGCGGCATGCTGACCATCTCCTGGGGCGTGGCGCTCGCCCACCGCATGCCCGAGCGGCGCCTGCGCGCGCTGTTCTCGCTGTGCCTGATCGCCACCGCCGCCATCATGCTGGTCCGCGGCTGAGGGTGGCGCGCGCCGCCGGGGCACCGGGACACCGGGACCCCTAGCGCTGCAAGCCTTTGCGCCGGTGCCACTCGGCCAGCGACTCCGACGGCCAGGTGCCGCAGTGCACGTGGGCGCGCCCCCTGGGTACGTCCACCCAGGGCGCCGCGAAATCCAGCGCGGCTTCCACCACCTCCGGCGGCCTTGGCAGGGGCGTATCGATGGCCGACGCATGCGGGTGCACCAGTTCCGGCCACCCCGGATCCCACAGCCACAGCGCGCTGCCGCACTTGAGGCAGAAATGCCGCTGCGCGCGGGAGCGGCGGGCGCGCTTGCCGGGCTCGCGCATCACGGCGTGATAGATCCCGACATGCTTCCTGCCCCGGACCTTCAGCGTGGCGGCGTCGCCGCCGAGGTTGATGGCATAGCCTCCGCCGCCCGCCGTCTTGCGGCAGATCGAGCAGTGGCAATGCATGAAGGGATAGGGCGAGTCGGACTCCAGGCTGAAACCGACCGCGCCGCAATGACAGGAACCTTCGAGATGCATGGGATCTCCCGTTAGGTGGCAGGGCGCTGTTCATTCTAGGCAAGCCAGCCGGCAACCCAGGCGCGCGAGACGCCCTGCAGGCACCGGCCCGGCTGGACTTTGCGCACCCGCCATGGCATAAGGACCGGTCCGGCGCCAGCCATCGTGGCTGCCCGGCCGCCGCCCCGATCCCAAGCCCCATGCCCGTCGCCACCACCGTCCCGCGCCATCGCGCTGCCTGCCGGCCTGCCGCGCAAGCCGCGCCGGCGTTCGCGTGCGCGGACAACAGCAAGGGTCATGCCGCCGTGCTTTTCCTCGCCGTGCGGGGAATGCAGGATTCGCCCACGCTGTCCTGACCTCCCCGCACGGCACTTTGCCAGCGGGCGCGCGCGCGCCTTGTCCAACGTGCAGTCACGACGTGCAACCAGGAAAAAACAGCCCATGTCATCGATCTATCGCAAGACCCTTTGCGCCATCGGCGCTGTCGCAGTGGCCTACCTGCTGATCAATCTCTGAGCGCGCGGGACGCCGCCCGCGTCGTCCGGGCCGGCGTCCCGCTCCATCTTGCGGCGCCTTTTTCCCCGTCGCCCCGGCCAAATCTGTTTCGCCGCGAAACAACTCGCCTGGGCGAACGGATGAAATTTACGAAGTCGCATCTCAAGTTACAGATATGTTGCAACTTAGGCCGCATACGGCACTGCAGATTTTTTTGGTTGCGTCGTAATCTTCAAACGTGCCAACGACGGCGCTGCAACCAAAACAGGAAATCATGTCTGAACGCCTCATCATGCTTGACGTCCCCGGTGTCCTTTATTCGGGCCGCTCCGAGGCCCGGCTGGGCGGGATTCCCGATACTGGCACCCTGCGCGACGTCCGCTTCTTCGACCCGGTCGCACTTGGCTTCGTGCGCCGCCTGTTCGGCCTGGCCGGCGCCCGCGTGGTGGTATCGGAGGCATGGCGCCGCGGCGTGCCCGCGGCGATCCTGCAGCAGCTCGACCTGCAGGTCGAAGGCATGACCCCCGACGTGCCTGGCGGCCACGCCGCGCGCATCGCGGCCTACTTCGCCAGCCGGCCGGCGCCGCAGGCCTTCGCCATCCTGACCTGCGACACGGCTTCGCTGCAGGACGAACGGTTCGCGCACCTGCGCGCGCACGCAGTGGCGGTGAATCCCGCCGATGGCCTGACGCCGGCCAATTTCAAGCAGGCGCTGAACCTGCTCGGCGTGGCCTGCCCGTCCACGCTGTGCCTGGACACCCAGCCCGATGCCGGTCTCGAAGCCCGCCTGCAACGCCTGCGTCGCCTGGCCCGCGAAGCGCCCTCGCGCTTCGAGGCCGGCGCGACCACCGCGCCGCTGCTGCAGGGCGTGCCCGAGCTGGTGCTGCCGGCGCAGCACGCAGCCGCGGCACTGGCCCACGCTTGACCGGTGCCGGCGCGCCGGCCCGGCGCGCCGCACCGCGGAGCTAGCGCGTGCCCGCCCGCCCGAAGACCAGCACCAGTCCGATCACGATGGCAGCCATGCCGGCGATGCTCGACGCCGCGAGCCGGTTGCCCAGGAACAGGTAGTCCATCCATGCCGTCACGCCGGGCACCAGGTAGAAGAGGCTGGTCACGCTGACCAGGTTGCCAGCCTGGATCAGCCGGTACAGCAGCAGCGTGGCGCCCACCGAGATCACCAGCGCAAGCCACGCCAGCGAAACGATGAAGCCCGCCGCCGGCGTCACCGCCAGCGGCTGGAACGGTACGAACAGCAGGCATAGCGCGAGACCGGCGCCGTATTGCAGCGGCAGCACATCCAGCGGCGCCTGGCGGATGGACTTCTGCAGGATCGCGCCGATCGTCATGCACGCCAGCGCCGCCAGCGCGAAGCCCATGCCCAGCGGTGAGAGGCGCGCCTGCCCGATGCTTTCCGACACCACCGTCACCAGCCCGCACAGCGCCGCCGCCAGGCCGGCCAGCCGGCGCAGGGAAAAACGTCGCTCCACCAGCAACAGGGTCAGGATCGGCTGCGCGCCCAGCACGGTGGCCAGCACGCCTGGCGTCACGCCGCGCGCCAGCGCGAGCAGATAGCAGATCGAATAGGCGCCGGTCAGCAGCAGGCCGGCGGCCATCACGCGCATGCGCGTGCCCGGCTCGGGCAGCCAGCGCCGCCGCCATGCGGCCAGCGCCAGCAGCACCAGCAGCGCGAGCGCGAAGCGCGCGGCCAGCAGGGCAAAGGCGGTTGCGTACTCGAGCCCGAGCCGCGCGAAGATTGCACCGCTGCTCCAGAGCAGCACGAAGAGCGCGGTCGAGCCATGCGCGGCCAGCGCGGTTTTGTTCAAAGCCATGAAATTCACCTGTCACGAAAACGCCGGAAAGCATCCGGAGTTCATCCTGAAACTTCGGCCAGCCGGCGCCAGGCTCACGTGCGCGGGCGCAGGAAGACATGCGCGCGCCGTGGCACGCCGCCGGAAAAAAGCCGAAGATGGAAAAAGACGGGCTGCGGATCAGCCCGGCGTGAACGGGGGCGGCGGTGCAACGCCGGCCCGCGCGCGCGGCGGGGAGGTGACGGGCGGAGGAGAAGCGGCGAGAGCCGCGCACGGCAGCTCAGCGCCCGCCAGGGTGGCGTCGACGGCAAGCGTGTGGTGCGTGGCTGAAATCATGATGGATCAGTGCATGCGACCCGTGCGGGCCGGCGGAAGGCCTAACGTTACACCGGGCCGCGCGGCCCGGCAAGCGGCGCGAAACGCCGCCTGGGCTGTCTTACAATGCGCGGCCGCAAGCCCGCGACGAAATCTGAACAATGGAGAACACGCCATGGAATCCCGCCTGACCGAACTCGAGATCAAGGTCGCCTTCCAGGACGACCTGCTCGAAACGCTGAACCTCGCCGTGGCACGCCAGCAGCGCCAGATCGACCTGCTCCAGGAGCAGCTCCAGGCGCTCTACCAGCAGATGCGCGCGAGCGGCCCCGGCGGGCCGGACAACGGATCGCAGCACGAGATCCCGCCGCACTATTGAGCGCCGCGCGGTGGAACGATGCCGCCGCCACCGCGTCTGAAAGCTGAGCCTGATGGCCGATGCGAGCGCCAGCGCCGCAGGCCAAACCCGGAGAAACCGCAGCATGCCGACCAAGCCGACCGCCATCCGAACCATGCGCGCCACCGGCGCCGCCCGCGCCGCCGGCCGCATCGCCCTCTGCGGCGCACTCGCCCTGCTCGGCGGCGCCAGCGCCTGGGCCGGCTACAACGTCTGGACGGGCGACTACACATTCTCGCGGCAGGAACTGCAGGACGCCGTGGACAAGCGCTTTCCCGCGCGGCTGCGCTACGGCCAGGTGGTCGACGTGCAACTGACCAATCCGCGCCTGGTGCTCGACGATGCCAACAACCGCGTGAGCACGCAGATGGACGCCCAGGTCAGCAACACGCTGCTGCCCGCGCCGCCGATCAATGGCACTTTGTCGGTCAGCAGCGGCCTGCGCTACGATCCGGCCAGGCGCGCGGTGCTGCTCGACAATCCCGCCGTCGAGCGCGTCCAGGTCAGCGGCATGCCGRCGCAATACGGCGAACAATTGAACGCGATCGGCGCCGTGGTGGCGCAGCAAGTGCTGCGCGACTACCCGCTTTACACCTTCACGCCGGAACAATTGCACATTGCCGGCAAGGACATCGAGCCCGGCGCGATCACGGTGCTGCCCGACGGCATTCAGGTAAAAATCAATACCCGCTGAAACACGCGGAACATCGAAAAAGCCAATACGTCGGCCATATTCGCAGCGCGCGCCATGCGCCAATGCCGGATAGAGATGTTGTATTCGCGCACACTTTTCCGACAGAAAACACACGCACTTAATGGATCGTGTGCTAGTCGTGTCGCGCGAAAGGTTATACTCCGCGCTCTACAAACTAACGGGTAAATAATCATGGCCGTGACCACCAAGAAAATCGTAAAGACCAACGCAGCAGCCAAGGCAAAGCCGGCCGCCGCAAAGAAGGCAGCTGTGCCCGCGAAGAAAGCCAGCGTCCTGGCCCGCGAACTGGCAGCCGCCAAGAAGGCCCTGCTGAAGCTGCGCGCAGATTCGAAGAAGGCCATCGAAACCGCCAAGCGTGAAATCGTGCAAGCCGCCGCAGCAGCCAAGAGCGCTGTGCTGGCCGAGAAGCAAGCCGCCAAGGAAAAGCTGGCTGCGCAAAAGGCAAAGGCCAAGGCCAAGCCGGCAGCGAAGAAGCCGGTGGTGAAGGCCGCCGCCAAGCCGGCAGCCGCCAAGAAGCCGGCAGCGCCGAAGGCAGCCGCAGCACCGAAGGCAGCAGCAGCACCGAAGGCCGCAGCAGCGCCGAAGGCAGCAAAGAAGCCCGTCGCAAAGAAGCCGGCAGCGCCCAAGAAGGCCGCTCCCGTGAAGACCGAAGCAGAAGCAGCACCCGTCGCAGCGAAGTAAATCGCGCAAGGGCCGGCGCGGCAGGCGGCCCGGTGATGCGCACGGCGTATCCGTGCCGCGTCCCGCGCCATGCGCCGCGTTTCGTTCCGCCGCACCACGTTTGTGCAAACCGGCTGGTGCCTTGCACGGCCAGCCGGAAATCCTCAGTTGAATTCCCCGCGGTTTACTCCCTGCCGCTTACTCCCTGCTTTCCCCGCCGACTTCCGCTTTCCGCCACCTGATTGGCGCACGGCGTCTTCGCTGGCATTGCCGGCTTTCTTATCGCGCCTTTTCCGCTTGCGAAGTCCTTTCGCCGTAGCCGCGGTCACGGCAGCGCATTCCCGGCAATCCCTTATTTGCGAAATACCAGGCTGAAATTGTTCGCCGGCATCGGGATTGGATCGTCCATGCGCAGGCCCGCCGCCTCCCCGAGCACGACTATATCTTCCATATCGCGCACGCCCCATTGCGCGTCCGCGCTGCGCAATTGCGCGTCGAAGGCGGCATTGCTCGGGGCCGTGTGTTCGCCATTGCGGCGATAGGGGCCATAGAGGTAAAGCACGCCGCCCGCCGGCAGCAGGCGCGCGGCGCCGGCGAACAGCGCTTCGGCCGCCGCCCACGGCGCGATATGGACCATGTTGATGCAGACCAGCGCCTGCGCGGCTTCGATGCCCCAGGGCTGCCGGCGCACGTCCAGTGCCAGCGGCGGCAACACGTTGGCCAGTCCGGCATGCGCGGTCCAGCCCTCGATCGAGGCGCGCGCGGCCGGCTCCGGGTCGCTCGGCTGCCAGGTCAGCGCCGGCAGCGCAGCCGCGAAGTAAGCGGCGTGCTGGCCGGTGCCGCTGGCGATCTCCAGCACCAGGCCGCCGGACGGCAGGACGCGGCGCAGCACATCCAGGATGGCGTCGCGGTTGCGGTCGGTGGCCGGCGCCATGCGGCGTGCGTGCAGTGGCTCGTCTTGCTTGGGCATGCTGTTTCTCCTGTTTTGCGGGGTCCGCACAGGAAGGCCGGGCGCGGGCTTCCCATGGCGGTTTGCCGCAAGCGTAGCAGGCAGGCGCCGCGGCACAAGACAAAACGCCCCCGGCGATCTCTCGCCAGGGGCGTTTCGGGCAACCCGCAAGCCGCGGCCCGGCGGCCGCGGCGTCAGTGCGCTCAGGCCTTGGCGGTCTTGACGCTGGTAGCGTCTGCCGTCAGGTAACCGACGGCCGCGCCGAAGCGGTCCTTGTAGTTGGCGCGCACCAGCGGATCCAGCGTGGCCTGCACCTTGGCGTGCAGGCCGCCCCAGTCGCCGGCGTGCTGGAAGTTGTTCATGACATAGGTCCAGCCGTTGATCTCGTCGACCGCATGCAGGCCGGTCGACTCGGCACCCGACGGGGTGGACAGCACGCGGTTCAGCTTCTTGGTGTCTACGTTGTAGGCCCAAAGGAAGTTGTTGACGTGCTGGCCGCTGTCCTCGCCGATGAACAGCGTGCGCAGCTTTTCCGAGAACTTCAGGTTATCCGGGTTGGCGATCGTCTCCGGATCTGCCGTATTGCCCAGCGCGTCCGCGGCGATATCCTTGCCCACGATCAGCGCCTGGGTATGCACCGGCACCCATTCGCTGTTGATCGCGGCGCCGTCCAGGTCCTTCTGGCCGCCGGCCAGCTTGTGCTGCATCACGCCGCCGGCCTTGAGCGCCACATCGACCGAGATATTGCTCTGCGCATTCCATCCCTTGGCCGTGTTGTTCTTGACCATCGAGTCCTGGATGTTCTGCAGCGCGGAGTAGGCGACCTTGTCCTTGATGTTGACGGTGGTGCCTTCCATCTTGGTAAAGCCCATGCTGCCGCCGGCCAGGTAGGCATAGCGGTGGGTTTCCAGGAACGCGGCGACCTTTTCCTTGCCCGGCTTGATCTTGATCCAGTTGGCGGTGCCGCCCGTGAAGATCTTGGTGTAGCCGGTGTTCAGCGGATCGGCCAGGAGCGGATCGGTCAGGCTGACGTCCATGATGTCCGTCGGGCGGTGCGACTTGGCCAGGGCCTCGATTTCGGCGCTGGTGGCATGGCCGAGCTTGACCCAGGTCAGGTCGGCGCCCGGCTGGGCGGGATCGATGGAGAAGCCGGTGCCTACCTTGGCCACGTACAACGTGCCGGCGGAGAGGTCCTTCTCCTTGTCCGCCACGAACATGAACAGGCCGCTGTTGGTGGCGTCGTCGCCCATCAGCACGGTGCGGTTGTCCGGCATCACCTGCACCAGCTCGTGCGAGATGCGGCCCAGGCAATAGTGCTTCTTGATGCTGGCGGTGCCGTCCGGGTTGACCGTGACTTCGGGCAGGTGGCCATAGAAGTACGGATTGGCCAGCGCGCCGGCGTAGCCGAGCAGGTTTTCGCTGTACTTCTGGAACTGCGCGCTGGCGGCCGCGGTGAACGCATCCGGCTCGTACTCTTCGCTCGAAAGGTGGGTGTTCCACGGCGACAGGCTGGCGCCGCAGGTGATCCACAGCCCGTTGGCCGGCGACGTGTCCACGTTGTGGTACTTCACCAGCGTGAGCTTGCCGGTGGCCGGGTCCTGGTCCAGCGTCAGCACGCCGATCGGCGAAGGCAGTTGGCCGTAGGTATCGGTGCCGAGCTGGTTGCGCGTGGTGTATTCGAACTGGACCACGGCAAATACCGTGTTGCCCTTTACGCCCGCCACCTTGGCGCCGTCGATCTTCAGCAGCGAGGTGCCGTCGGGCGCGTCGGAGAAGAACTGGCGCTCCTTGCCGGCCACCGACTTGTCGATGATCGGCTGGTTGTTGATGTCGAAGTAGCCGCCCGCCAGGATCTTGCCGCCGTTGCCGTCGGGCACCTGGTCTCCGGTGATGAAGAACGGCTGGTAGGCCAGCTTGTAGACCTGGCTGCTGCCGTCGCTGAACGACACCTTCAGGCTTGAGCCGACCGTGGTGGTCGCCATCGCGGCCGGATTGGCCAGGTTCGGCGCGGCCATGCCGGTGAACTCGGCGGTGGTGAAGCTCGCGGGCGTGGCCGGCGTGGGTGCCGGTGCCGGAGCGGCGACTGCGTCGCTCTCGCCGCCGCAACCTACCAGCAGGGCAGTCGCGCCGATGCCCAGCGGCAACATCGGTGCGCCAGCCAGGAGTTTGAGCGCCTTGCGGCGGGAAGCATCCGGTTTGTCGAGCATTCTTCTTTCCCGTTTGTTATGTGAGTGAATGGGCGGCGCCGGTGGCGCCACCATGCCGCGCATTGGTGAGGACCGTCACGCAGCGATCAGGCCGAGTCGCATGCTATGAACCATTTGTGACAGCATGTTGAAAGTGCCTTACTTTGCAGACATCCAGGCGCCGCCCCGCGTTGCCGCGGCGCGACCGGGCAGCGCACAGGGCCGGCCCGCGCGCTGCGGTACACTGACGCACGCTCGCAGTCCGCAGCCCAGTCCCTTAGCTTTCCGCCCGCCGTCGCGCCGCATGGCGCGGCCTTATCCGTGCCGACCTACACCCTCGCCTCGCCCCTCCAGGCCGAACTGGAAATCCGCAAGAGCCGCTTCATCGGCTACGCCATCCCCGTGGCCGACCGCGAAGCGGCCATGGCCGAACTGCAGCGCCTGCGCACCGAGCATGCCACCGCCACCCATGTCTGCTGGGCCCTGCTGGCCGGCGGACATTCTGGAATGTCCGATGACGGCGAGCCGTCCGGCACCGCGGGCAGGCCCATCCTGGAGGTCCTGCGCCACCATGAACTCGAAGGCGTGCTGGCGGCCGTGGTGCGCTACTACGGCGGCATCAAGCTCGGGGCGGGCGGCCTGGTGCGGGCCTATACGGATGCCATCGCGGTGGCGCTCAGGGACGCGCAGCGCATCGAGCGCATTGCCTATGCCGCGCTGGTGGTGGAAGTGGACTACGCCGACGAGGCGCGCGTGCGCCGCTGGATCGAACAGGCCGGCCACGTGCTCGCGCACGGCGAGCATGGTGCCGCCGCCCGGCTCACCATTCGCCTGCCGGCCAGCGAGGTGGACGCAGCGCGCGTCGCGCTGCGCGACGCCACCCACGGACGCGCGCGCTTTCCCGACGCCGGCCACGGCGAGGACCAGCCGTGAGCGAAGGCCCGCCGATGACGCAGGCACCGGTGTTCCGGGCGCGCGTGGAGCCGCTCGGCCACGAGTTCGCCGCGCCGGGCACGCAAACCCTGCTGCAGTCCGCGTTGCAGGCCGGCTTGCGGCTGCCCAGTTCCTGCCGCAACGGAACCTGCCGCGCCTGCCTGTGCCAGCTTTCCGCGGGACACGTGGCCTACCGCATCGAATGGCCCGGCGTCAGCTTCGACGAGCGCGACGAGGGCTATATCCTGCCTTGCGTGGCTTACCCGGAAAGCGATGTCGTCATGCAAGCGCCGCTCGCCCGGCAGCAGCCGGACGAACCCGCCCCCGCGCCGCCAGGCACTGCATGAAGAACTGCCAGGCGATACGCAAGGCGTCGGGCCCGGACGGATCGCTGAAGGCCTGGCCGGACGCGCCGCCGCTCCACGCGTGCCCGAGTCCCTCGATACGTACCAGCCGGAGATAGGGCCGCCCCTCGTCCGACCACGCGAACACGGTGAAGGGCCGGCGCTGGCCGCGCTGGATGCGCCGCGGCGCGGCCAGCGCCGGCGCCTTCGGCAGCAGTTGCTGCCATAGCGCGGCCGCCGCGAGCGCATTGTCGAAATGCACCACGTGATCGGCATCGCCGTGCAGCAGCAGCAGGGGTGGCGGGCGGCGGCCGGCCAGCGACGACCGTGCGGCGTGCATGTCGGGATGGCCCTTGCCATGCATGACCCGCGCCGCCTGCGCGGCATTGCCCGCGCTGAGCGCGACCGCGCCGGAATGCGAGCCCACCGCGGCGAAGCGGTCCGGATAGCGCAACCCCAGCGTCTGCGCCATGGCGCCGCCCGCCGACAAACCCAGCGCGAAGACCTGGTCGGCGCGCACCAGGCGCCGCTGGCAGACCTGGTCGACGATGGCCATCAGCAGGCTGGCTTCCGCCGCCACGCGCGCAGCCGAACGGAACCAGTTCCAGCAGCGCTGCGCATTGGCGTGGGAGGATTGCTCCGGCATCAGCACCACGCAGCGGGCGCTGCGCGCCAGCACGGCGGCGCGCGTGCAGGCGGCAAAGCTGGACGAGTCCTGGCCGCAGCCGTGCAGCAACACCAGCAAGGGTGCCGGCCGCGACGCGCTCACGCCGGACGGGATGAACAAGCGGTAGCGGCGCTGCACCAGCGGCCCCAGCCCCCCGCTGCCCTCCTCCCAGCGCCCGCCACCGCGGCTGACCGGCGCCGGCGCCGGCGAGGCGACGCCGCTCAGCACGCGCTGCGCGGCCTGGCTCATGGCTTCGCCCTGCCTGACCGCCGACTTGATGGCGCTGCGCGTGACGGTGCGCTGCGCGCGCCGCACATTGCGCGTGGCGATCTTGCTCAGCGTATTCCAGAGCGTGGCGCCGCTGCTTGCCCGGCGGCGTGTCATCGGCGATCTGCCATGAGACCTCTCTTCCACGGGTTGCGGAGATGCGCCGTAGTATGCGGCCCGCCAGCGGTTCCTGTCAGGTCCTTTGCGCGCACGCCGACCATGTCGGCGCCACCCGCACGGCGGGTCGTCCACATTTGCCAGGCACCGGCGACCGGCACCTGAGACGATCGGGCAAACTCGTGAGCCTTGCGGGCGTTCACCCGCGACTGCCGCCGCCCTACACTGCGTGCGTGTCGCTGCGCGCCTTGCCGCACCGGTGTGCCGCGAGGCGGCGGGCGACCCGACATTCCACTCATGACTTTGAAGGCAATATGAAGATCGGCCCCCTGGTGCTCCCTGTCGCACCGTTGATCCTGGCGCTTGGCGTCGCCACCGCAGTGATGGTCGGGCGCCGCCTCGCCAAGGACCGGGACAGCATCGAAGGCGCGATATTGCGCATCGTGCTGGTCGGGCTGGCGGCAGCGCGGCTGGTCTTCGTCATGCGCTACCTGCCCGCCTATGGCGGCAAGCTTCCCGACATGCTCGACATCCGCGACCTGGGCTTCGACCTGCCCGCGGGTGCACTCGCCGGCGCGGGCATGCTCGCCTGGTATCTCCTGCGGCGCAGGCCGCAGCGCCTGGCGCTGCTGGCCGCGGCGGCCGCGGGCACGGTCGCCTGGAGCGCCGCCACCGCGGCGGCAAGCCTGTCGGCCCCGCCGCAGATGGTCCCCGCCGTTTCGCTCGCCAACAGTGCGGGCCAGTTCCAGCCGCTGGCAAGATCGGACGGCAAGCCGATGGTGGTGAACCTGTGGGCGACCTGGTGCCCGCCATGCCGTGCCGAGATGCCAGTGCTGGCCAGGGCGCAGGCGGACAATGCCTGGGTGCACATCGTGTTCGTGAACCAGGGCGAGCCGCGCCCGCTCGTGCAGGGCTACCTGGAGGACAGCCAGGTCCGGATCGGGAACCTGCTGTTCGACGCCAACCTCGAGGTCGCCAAGGCCGTGGGCGTGACCGGGTACCCGACCACGCTCTTCTATGACGCGCGCGGGCATCTGCTGGGCACGCACCTGGGCGGCTTCAGCCGCGCGACGTTCGAGAACGCGCTTCACCATTACTATCCGGCCGCTTCCGCGGCGAACAAGGAGCAACAGAAATGAAGACACCGCGCCCGGACCGCCGCGCCCTCGAGCAGGGCGCATTCACGGCGGTCGCATGCTGGACGCTGCAGGCCATGGAAACACAGGCGCAGGCCTCGCCCGCCACGCCGGCGCGCCATGCCGCCGAGGCGACCACCGTGGGTAGCCGGCTCCTGTCGCGGGTAGGCAGGCTGCTGCGCGGCGCCGGGAAGTAGGCGCACGGGTGCATCACGGGCCGCATGCGCACCCGTCCGGGCGCCCCGGCCACGGCGTGCTCCTCCGATCGAGACGATGGAGCAAGCTAATGAAACCGGCGGTCATTTGCGGTGCGGGTGCGGACTCCTACAGTACCCGTATCGATGACGGCACCCAAGGCCCGCCAGCCCGCAAGTGCCGCCGCCAGTTTCGAGGAGCTTCATGATGCGCGAAAGCCGTGGTCCGATTCCCGTGTCGTTCTTCGGCACCGGCGCGACGCCCCGGCCGCATGCTTGCTGATGCCGGCCACATATGCGTTGCTCACGCGCAATCCTCACACACGAAACGAAAGGAGTCCCAGACATGCCCCCGATCGAAACGCTGCTGCCGTTCTTCGGCATCTCGGTGATACTTGGACTCACGCCCGGCCCGGATAACGTCTTCGTGCTGCTGCAATCGGCGATGCGCGGTCCGCGCGCGGGCATGGTCGTGGTGCTTGGCCTGTGCACCGGGCTCCTGGTGCACACCGCCGCGGTGGCGTTTGGCCTGGCCGCGCTGTTCGCGGCTTCCGAGGTCGCGTTCGCGGCGCTGAAGATCGTCGGCGCCCTGTACCTGGCTTACCTCGCGTGGCAAGCGTTCCGCGCGCCGGTCGGCGCCATGGCCGACGGCGGCGCGGACAGCACGGGAGCCGGGCATATGTACCGGCGCGGGGTGGTGATGAACCTCACCAACCCCAAGGTGGTCATCTTCTTCCTTGCGTTCCTGCCGCAGTTCGTCGCGCCGGCCCATGGACACATCGCGCTGCAGATCCTGCTGCTGGGGCTGGTCTTCATCGTCGCCACGCTGCTGGTGTTTTCGGTGATCGCCTACTTCTCGGCGATGTTCGGTGCCCTGCTGCTGCGTTCGCCACGCGCGCAACGCGCGCTGAACTGGTTCGCCGGCATCGTATTCCTCGGACTCGCCGCGCGCCTGGCCACGGCCCATCTGTGACCCGCATCTGACCTGCATCTCGTGTGTGGCCGGCCGCGTTTCGATACCATATCGAGCCGGGCCGGGCGCTACCCGACCCGATTCCCCGATTTCACAGGACCGTTCCTGATGCCCCTGCATATCGAAACCCCGTTACTCGAATCCTTTCCCTTGAGCCAGGCCGCGGGCCGTTCCGTCTGGCTCAAGCTCGAGTCCTTGCAACCTGCCGGCTCGTTCAAGCTGCGCGGCATCGGTGCCGCCTGCGAGGAACACGCGCGCCGCGGCAAGCGCCGCTTCATTTCCTCGTCCGGCGGCAATGCCGGGATCGCCGTTGCCTACGCCGGGCGCTGCCTCTCGATCCCGGTCACGGTGGTGGTTCCGGAATCCACCACGGCGCGCGCGAAGGACCTGATCCGCCAGCAGAATGCCGAGGTGATCGTCCATGGTGCCAGCTGGAACGAGGCCAATACGCTGGCGCTGTCGATGATCGGCGAAACGGAGGCATTCCTGCACCCCTTCGACGATCCCCTGCTCTGGGCCGGCCACGCGACCCTGGTCGACGAGATCGCGCGCACGGCGTTCAAGCCGGACGCGGTGGTGTTGTCCGTGGGCGGCGGCGGGCTCATGTCCGGCGTGATCGAAGGCCTGCAGCGCAACCAGTGGGGCGACGTGCCGGTCATTGCGGTGGAAACCCGGGGCGCCGACTCCCTGGCGCAATCGATGCAGGCCGGCAAGCGCGTCACGCTGGAAGCGATCACCAGCATCGCCACCTCGCTTGGCGCCAAGCAGGTCTGCGAGCGGGCGTTCTCGCTGACGCAAGCCTATCCTGTGCGCAGTGCCGTCGTGTCTGACCGCTCGGCGCTCGCGGCGTGCGAGCGTTTTCTCGATGACCACCGCATCCTGGTCGAACCTGCGTGCGGCGCCAGCCTGGCCCTGGCCTATGAGCGCGCGCCGGAACTGGAGCCGTTCAGGAACGTGCTGGTGGTGGTCTGCGGCGGCGTCACGGCCACCGTCGACAACCTGCGGAGCTGGGCGCAGTCCTGAGCCGGGTCGCGATGCAAGCCGGGCGCCTCATCGCGGCAGGGGCGCATGCACGGCGCGGCTGTCCGCCGGCGCCTGGTCGCGCTCGTCGAGCCCGTAGTCGCGCAGCACCTGCGCCACGCGCAGGCGGTAACCCGCGAACACCCCGCCACGCCCGGCCGACTGCGCGTGGCGGTGCTCCTCGGTATTGCGCCAGGCCTTGACCGCGGCTTCGTCGCGGAAGAACGACAAGGACAGCAACTTGCCGGGGTCGCTCAGGCTCTGGAAGCGCTCCACCGAAATGAAGCCGTCGATGGCCTCCAGCGTGGGGCGCAATTGCGCGGCGATGCTCAGGTAGGTGTCCATCCGGCCTTCGGCCGGTATGACTTCGAAGATGACTGCGATCATGGCGTGGCGTGTGCTTGGGGGTTGTTCGGGCCCGGCGCGGCCGGGTCAGAGGAATTGCGGAATGCGCGCGTTGAGCGAAGGCCGGTAGCGCGATGCGCGCGCCAGCGCCGCCGGGCGCGCGCCGCGTGCCAGCAGCACTTCCACCACGGCCTGCGCCACCGCCGTGGCGAGCGCGTCGCCGGGGCAGGCGTGGCGGCCGCGGCCGAAGGTCCAGGGCGGCGAGCCCGCATCCACGCTGTCGTCCAGCGATGCGGCGGCCAGCACCACCAGCACGGCGTCGCCGGCCTTGAGGTCCGCGCCGCACAGGCGTGCATCGGCGGCGAGAAAGCGGCGCGTGTTCTGCACCGGCGGATCTTCGCGCAAGACGCGCGCGGCGAGCTCGCGCAGGTCCGCGGCTTGCGCCGCCTCGCCGGCATGCCGGCGTCCCAGCCACAGCAGCATATTGCCGACCAGCCCGGCAGTGGCCTCGCACGACTGGATCAGCAGGCCGATGGCGTTGGCCGCGATGACATCCCGGGCAATGCCGGCGGCCTGCGCGTCTCGCACCAGCGCATCGAGCGGGCGACCGGCGCCCGGCAACTGCGTGCGCATCCAGGCCTGCAGCGATTGCGCGGCATCGCTGCCGCCGGCAATCTCCTGCGGCGTCGCCAGCGGCGACAGCGCGCGCGCGAAGGCCGCCACCTGTCCGGCGACCGCTGCGCCCTCGCCGGGCGCGCCGGCCACCGCCATGCCCAGCGCATCGGCCACCGCCAGCACCGGCAGCGCGAACATCCAGTGGTTGACCGCGGCTCCTGCCTGCGCGGCATCGAACGGCAGCGCCTGCGCGAGCGCCGCCACGCGGGCGCGCATGCCGCCCGGATCCAGGCCAGCCAGATGCTTGCGCAGCACATCCTTGAGCGGCGCCTGCCATGCGGCATCGTTCATGCGCACGAGGCCACCGAACAGCACGCCGGCAGCGCTGCCCACCAGCGCCGGCGGCACCGGCTGCGCTGGCGGACGTACACGGCAGGCGGGATGCGCCAGCACCGCCGCGACCTCCGCCGCGCCAGCCGCGACCCACAGCCCGAGCGCTTCGTCGCGATAGAACGGTCGCTGCGCGGCGAGGGCGCGATAGTAGGCCGCGGGATCAGGAGCGGTCACGGCGGCGAGGGGATCGGACGGCATGGATGGATGCATGGGGGCAAGGGAGCGAAGTTGGCGTCGGGCGCATGCCGCGGACGTGCTTGCACGCGTCGCGCGGCAAGCGCCGGTGTCACGGCAGCTTTGGCCTAGTGTGCTACCCGCGCGCATCACGATGGTTCATCGTGGCCTGAACTATGCAATGCAGGAAATGCCGGATGCGCCCCGGGGAGCCGGCCGGGCGCCGGGCCGCCTTGCGCGCGCGGGGCGGCGCGTGGTCCGCTTCGCTTTGGTCGCGACGACACCGGCGGCGCGGCGGTCACGGCGTCGCCGCGGCCCGCTCGACCCGATACACCTTGCCACTGGTGGCCGAGGTGGCCGGATCGGCCAGCACATACAACTCCTGCGCGGCATCCTGGCCGAACGAGAGCACGCTGCCGCCGGCCGTGACCTGCCAGTCGACTTGCTCGGTCACAGCGCCGTCGCGGTACATGAGGCTGAGCAATTTGCCGGCGCAGAGGTCGGAATAGAAATAGCGTCCCTGCAACTCCGGAATCGCGCTGCCGCGATACACATAGCCGCCGACGATCGCACAGTCGCCGGCGCTGTGCGCGTAGTCGGACACCGGCAGCGTCAGGCCCGCCGTGTTGCAGGGCTTCGCTCCCTCGCACAGGACGCCCTCGGTACGATTCCAGCCGTAGTTCAGCCCGGCGCTGGAGGCAGGGGCCACGTCGATCTCTTCGCGCTGGTCCTGTCCCACATCGGCGATATAGATCAGCCCCGTCGTATCGAACGAGAACCGCCAGGGGTTGCGCAGCCCCAGCGCCCAGATCTCGCCGCGACCGCCGKCCCCACCGGCGAACGGATTGGTCGACGGCATGGTGTACGGCTGCCCGCCCGCGCCACTGACATCGATGCGCAGCATCTTGCCGAGCAGCACATTCGGGTTCTGGGCATTGCCCGATGGATCGCCCGTCCCACCACCGTCCCCGGTGCCGATATAGAGCATGCCGTCCGGCCCGAACGCGAGCTGGCCGCCATTGTGATTGTTGAAAGCGCTGTGCGGGATCGCCAGCACCACAGTACCGGCCGCATCGGCGAGGTCCGGGTTGCCGGCGGAGACGCCGTAGCGGGCGATGGTGATGGCACCGTTCAGATCAGTGTAGTAGACATAGAAACGCCCATTGGTGGCATAGCCCGGATCGAATGCCATGGAAAGCAGGCCGCGCTCGCCATCGTTGGTGGTCAGCGCGCCGATATCCAGGAATGGCGTGGCGGACAGCGCGCCGTTGCGCACGATACGGATGCGTCCGGGACGTTCGACCACGAAGACCCGCGCGTCGCCGCCCGGCGCCGTCAGGAATACCGGCGACTGGAGGCCGCCTGCCACTTCGTTCAGGGCCAGCCGGAGATCCACGGGCGGACCGTAGATCACGCCGGCCACCGGCGCGGTGCCTGGCGCCACCGCAATCGTCTGGACGGGCAATTGTGGCCGGTACGACGCGGAACTCGTCAGGACGTTGGCTGCGGTCACGGTATAGGTGCCCGCCACCAGGTTCGCCAGGGTCGTCGATACGCCCAGCGTCTGCCGGTAGCCGCCGGGGCCGGTGACCGTCACATTGGCGGGAATCCCGGCCGGCAGCCCCGATATGACGACCGAGAGCGTGCCGGTTCCGCCGCCGCTGACACTCACCGCACCGTCGCCGCCACCGCCGCATGCGGCAAGGAAAAGGCTGCAGGCGCCGAGCAGGCGGCACAGGGTATGTCGGAGTGTGGCTATCATGGCTGGCTCCCGTCATGGTCTGCGGCAATGGGATCGCGGGCGGGCGGCAAGCCCTTGCCCCCTGCCGGGGGCCCGGCAGCGCCGGCAGGCTTTACAAGCCGCGGTAGAAAACTCGCCGCGGCGCCAGCTGCCGGACATTGTCGCCGGGCCTGGCGCCCGGGCGAAGGTGTGGCGTGCCGCCGGCAATCCGCGCATCGCCAGCGTGCGCCTCCACGTAGCGGCACGCAAGGATTCGGCCACTACAGCCCCCCTTAGGCCGCACATATGGGCCTCACATACGGGCGCAGGTTAGCCCGGGCCCCTTCGGCATGACGCCACGCGCGACCACTCGCAACCTTCAGCGCCACTTCATCTCAAATCGTCGCAGTCTTCTGGCGCCAGCCTGAGGCCTGCTGCGTTCACATTTTCCTCAAGGTGACTGATGGATTGCGTGCCGGGGATGGGCAGCATGACGGGTGACTTGGCGAGCAGCCACGCAATAGACAATGCGGCGTGCGTGAGCCCGCGACGCGTGGCGACCTGCTTCACCTTGAGCGCCCGTAGCCCTCGCTTGCCACCCAGCGGATACCAGGGCAGAAAGGCAATCCCGAGGCGCTCGCATGCGGTGAGGACGTCCTCGCTGGTCTGGTCTCTCAGGTTGTACGCGTTCTGGACCGACACGATGGGCGTGATGCTGCGTGCCAGACTGAGCTGCGCGACGGTAACGTTCGAAATACCGATATGGCGGATTTTTCCTGTGCGCTGCAGATCGGCCAGGGCGCCTACCGACTCGGCAAATGGCACGTTCGGATCGGGGGCGTGGAGCTGATACAAATCGATGCGCTCCAGCCGCAAGCGCTGCAAGCTGCCGTCAACCGCAGTCCGCAAATGGTCGGGGCGTCCGTCCCGGACCCAGGTTCGACGAGCCGGTCGCACCAAGCCACCTTTCGTACCGATGACCAGGTCCGGAGGATAGGGATACAAGGCCTGCGCGATCAATGACTCATTGGCCTCCGGACCGTAGCTATCCGCAGTGTCAATGAAGTTCACGCCAAGCTCGATCGCTCGACGCAGGACTCGATGGGCCTGATCCCGATCCCTTGGTCTTCCCCAGGCCGAATCGCCACACAGACGCATTGCGCCGAAGCCCAGCCGATTGACTGTCAGGTCACCGAGGTCTATCGTGCCCGCGAGCGCTGCGCCGTTCTGTTCCATTGGAACTCCATCTTGTCGGCGTCCTCGATATGACGCGCGCAGGCAGTAATATGAGCGTTCCCTCCCTCAATTGGAATCCCGCGATGCAAGTACTGGTTGACGCCGACGCCTGCCCGCTTGTCGTCAAGGAAATGCTGTATCGGGCCGCGCAGCGTGTCGAAGTGTGCGTCACGCTGGTGGCGAACCGGTATTTGCGCACGCCGCCTTCGCGCTTTATCAAGGCACTGCAAGTGCCGGCGGGCATCGACGCCGCCGATGAGCGCATCGTCGAGCTGGCCGGCCATGGTGACCTCGTGATTACGGCGGATATACCGCTTGCCGCCGCCGCCCTCGACAAGGGTGCCTATGTGCTCGACCCGCGCGGAAGCTGGTTTACCCGTGAGAATATCCAGGAACGCCTGACCATGCGCGAGGTGATGGACCAGCTCCGCGGCTCGGGTGTCGATACCGGCGGTCCGGCACCGTACGCCCAACAGGATAGCAAGGCGTTCGCTGGCCAACTGGACCGATTCCTGGCAGGCCATGCCCCGCCAGGCGCGGCCGCCTGAAGCGTGCTGGCCTCGCGAACCGTGGTTGCTTCAAGACGGCGGCACGCCCAGGCGCGCAGGTTCAGCGCCACCCCGACACATCGCTGAAGCGCGCCTTCAGGAAATCGATGAACACCCTCACGCGGGTCGGCATGTGCTGGCGGCTTGGAAACACCGCGAAGATGTCCAGCACGGTGGGCTGGTAGGCCGGCATGACATGTCGCAGCCGCCCTTCGCGCAGGTCGTCGTTGACCATATAGGTCGGGTGCATGGCGATGCCGTGCCCGAGGATGGCCGCATGCCGCAGCGCTTCGCCAAAGTTCGCGCGGATCGTGCCGGTTACGCGCACTGACGTATTGCCCTCCGGCCCATTGAACGCCCAGGTATTGGTCGGCGATTTCAGCGCATGCACCAGGCAATCGTGCGCGAGGAGGTCCTGCGGCGTGGCGGGATAGCCGCGCGCGGCGAGATAGCGGTCCGACGCCACCAGGATCTGCGGCACCACGGCGAGCTTTTGCGCGACATAGCTCGTGTCGCGTAGCGATGGCGCGATGCGAACGGAGAGGTCGAGTCCATCCTTGACCAGGTCGGCCCGTCCATCGTCCAGGTGCAGGATCACCTGCACGTCGGGGTGCAGCACCGAGAACTCCGTCAGCAGTGGCACCAGGTGGAACGCGCCGAACGAAGGCGGCGTCCCCACCCGCAAGGCACCGCGCGGCGATGTGATCGATCCCTCGATCGCGGCCTGTGCCTGGTCGTATCGCTCGAGCAGGTCCGCCCCTGCTTCGAGCAGGGACAGTCCGGCATCGGTCAGCGCCACGCTCTTGGTGGTGCGCGTCAGCAGCCTTGCGCCCAGCGACGTTTCCAGCCAGGCCACATGCTTRGTCACATTCCCCTTGGACATGCCCAGCCGCTCGGCGGCCGCCGAGAAACTTCGGCCCCTGGCCACTTCCAGAAAGACCTCGATACAGCGCAACCGGTCCATATTGCCTCGTTGTTTCCAGTCCGGAAACAACAAATTCTCGTCCATGTGCTTCCCGGGCGCAAGCAGGGTCGGTAGTCTTGGCACAGATGCAGGCACTTTCGCTTGCTTCCAACGCGAAAACAATCAATGGCGCCCTCCCACGCCCTGCTGCCCCTTTGCCAGCAACTGCTGCACCGTTTCTTCCACTGTCTCGACCAGTCGGACTATGACGGCCTGCTCGCCCTGTTCGATCCGGACGGCGTCTGGCACCGGCAAGGGGTGGCGCTGCGCGGCCACATGGCGATGGCCGAAGCGATGCAAACCCGCTCGACGACGCAACGCATCCGCCATGTACTGAGCAACGTTTTCGTGCACAAGCATGACGACCACGTCGCCGAGGTGGGCGGGTACATGGCGGTCTATCGCTTCGACAACGGCCATCCGCAGGACGGCCTGGTGACGATCGACGGCCCGTCACAGCTGTACGCGGTGCAGGCCACGATCCGGCTCGGCGCGGACGATGCCACGCTGGTGGCGCTGACCATCACCCCCGAATTCCGCTTCGTTGCGGCGGCCTGACGCCATGAACGCGCACGAATTCGCCCATCAGTCCCTGCGCACGCGCCTGGTGCTGCGCGCCGGCGCCGTCCRTGCGCTACGTGAAGAGCTTGACCGCCTCGGCGTAAAGCGGCCCCTGTTGCTGACCAGCCCGCGCACCGCCACATCGGCGCTGTATGCCACCGTGCAGGATCTGTTGCAGGATGGGGCCGCGCTTTCGGTCAGCGACATCCCGGCGCATTCGTCGGTTCAGACGGCGACCCGTATTGCCGTTGCCGCCCGCAGCGCACAGATCGATGGTGTCGTGGCCGTCGGGGGCGGCAGCGTCAGCGACACGGCCAAGGCAGTGACGCTGCTGCTGGCCGAGGGCGGCGAGCTGGCCCGGCACGCCAGCCGTTTCATACCGCCGCGCCAGGTGATCATGCCCGCGCTGCTGGCGCCGAAGCTGCCGATCGTCTCGATACCGGTCACCGCCTCGGGCGCCGAAGTGACACCGTCCTTCGGCATCCGCACCGATGCCGGCACCAAGCTGCTGTTCTGGGACGCGCAGATCGCCAGCCGCGTCGTGCTGGCCGACCCGGCGGCTACGCGTGATATCCCGGCAGCGCTGCTGCTGAGCACGGCGATGAACGGGCTGGCCCATTGCATCGAAGGTCTCTACTCGACGGCACGTTCACCGATCGCTTCCGTGCTGGCGCTCGACGCCACACGCCGCTTCGGCAGCGCGATGCGAGAACTGGCACGCGACGCGCAGAGCGAAGCGGCGCGCGCGGAACTGCTGCTGGCCGCACATATGTCCGGCATGGTGCTCGCCAGTGCGCGAAGCTGTCTCCATCACGCAATCTGCCATGTGCTCGGCGCCACGTTCGGCGTGCCGCATGGCGCGGCGAATGCGGTGATCCTGCCCCACGCGGTGCGCTTCAATGCGCCGGCAGCGCAGGCCGAAACCGATGCCGCCGCGCAAGCGCTCGGCGGCATCGACCTGCCGGCTTGCCTGACGGCCCTGCAGGCAGACACCGGCGTGCCCTCGCGCCTGCGTGACCTCGGCATCGCCCGCGACGCCCTGCCCGCCGTCGCGCATCACGTGATGGGCGAGCGCGGGCTGGCCTTCAACCCGCGTCCGGTGGCACGCCCCGACGACGTTCTTTCGATCCTGATGGCCGCCTGGTAAGGCGTCTTGCCACACAGGCCCCCGCACAAGCCCCCGCATCAGCCCCAACACGGAGACACACCTCATGAATATCGTGCCCAACGCCGACGGCTTCGGCGCCCGCATCGAAGGCCTGGACCTGTCCCTGCCGCTGACCGACGCCGGCCAGACGCAGGTCGAACAGGTGCTCGGACGCTACGGCGTGGTCAGCTTCCCGAACCAGTCGCTCGATGCCGCCAGCCTGAAGGCCTTCAGCGACCGCTTCGGCAAGCTCGAGATCAACGTGGCCGGCAAGTACCAGGAACCCGGCATCCCCGAGGTCATGATCCTGTCGAACATTGTCGAGGACGACACGCCGATCGGGCTCGCCGATGCGGGACAGGACTGGCATACCGACATGTCGTACAGCCGCATGATCGCGTTCTGCAACATCCTCTATGGCATCGAGATTCCGCACCGCGATGGCGAGCCACTCGGCTGCACCGAGTTCTGCAACATGCACGCCGCATACGACGATCTGCCGGCCGACATCAAGACGCGGCTCGATGGCATGACCGTGCTGCATGATTTCAACAAGTTCTGGGAAATGATGCGGCGCGAGAAAGGCAGCCAGCGCCCGCCGCTGACCGAGGCGCAACGCGCCGCGAAGCCACCGGTGTCGCATCCGGTGTTCTTGACCCACCCGATCACGGGGCGCAAGGTGCTCTATGCCAACCCGGGCTATTCGGTACGTATCAATGAGCTGCCGCCGCAGCAAAGCGACGAGATGCTGGCTTACCTGTTCGCGCACCAGTTGCAGGACAAGTACCGCTACCGCCACCGCTGGACCGTCGGCGATGTGCTGATGTGGGACAACATGGGCACGATCCACAATGCCGTGGCCGACTACCGCTCCGACGAGCGCCGGCTGATCAAGCGTTGCCAGGTCATGGCGAACCGCTTTTTCCCGGAGGCCACGGCATGAAGCTCGCGACATACCTGCAAGACGGCAGGCCTGGCATCGGCGTCGTGACCGGGGACGACCGCCTGCTCCCGGTGGCCGACTGGGTCAGGCAGACGCCTGTCACGCAAGCCGTCACGCTACGCTGCGCCGCCGCTGGCATCGAACCGGCGGCCGGCGGCATGCTGCGGCTCCTGCAGGCCGGTCCCCCGGCGCTGGCCGCGCTGGCCCTGCATGTGCAAGCCATGCGCGAAGCCGGCCACGCCGCGATGATTCCCCTGGATGCCGTGACGCTGCTGGCGCCGGTTCCGCGTCCCGGCAAGATCGTCGCCATCGGTCGCAACTATGCCGACCACGCGAAGGAAACGGGCGTGGCGCCGTTCGAGAAGCCGCGCATCATCGCCAAGCTGCCCTCGAGCGTTGCGGCACCGGGCACGGCAATTCCGTGCCCGCCMGACGTGACCAAGCTCGATTTCGAAGCCGAGCTGGCCGTCGTCATCGGCGTGCATGCAAGGCATATCGAGGCGCATGAGGCGCCGTCGGTCATCGCCGGCTACACCGTGCTCAACGACATGAGCGCGCGCGAGTTCCAGTTCGATGTGTCGCCGCCGCAGACCACGTTTGCCAAGAGCCACGACGGCTTCGCGCCGATGGGCCCGTGGCTGGTCACACGCGACGAGGTACCCGATCCCCAGGCGCTCACGGTAGAAGCCTGGATCAACGGCGAGCGCATGCARCATGGCCATACCGCCGACATGCTGTTTCCCGTCAACACGCTGATTGCCTACCTGTCGCGCTTCATGACGCTGGAGCCAGGCGACGTGGTGGCCACCGGCACGCCSGCCGGCAGCGGTGCCTTCCGAGATCCTCCGCGCTACCTGCGCGCCGGCGACAGGCTGCGCCTGTCGGTATCGGGCGTGGGCGTGCTGGAGCACGGCATCGCCTGACGCAGCAACAGCAATAGCAACAGCAGAACAGCAGCAAGCCGGCGCACCAGACGCCGCCCGCACGACACTCAAGGAGACAACCATGAAATGCCCCCCGCACATCACTGCCTGGCAACGAATGGCCGCCACGCTCGTGGCAGCCGGCGCACTGCTCGGCACCGCGCCCGCAGTCGCCGCAGCCACCGCCACCTATCCGTCAAAGCCGATCCGCATGGTCGTGGGCTTCGCGGCCGGCGGCCCGACCGACGTCATTGCGCGCGTGCTGGCGCAGGACATGAGCACCACGCTTGGGACATCGGTATTGGTCGATAACAAGACCGGCGCCAACTCGCTGATCGCCACCAAGGAAGTCAAGGCCGCCGACGCCGACGGCTACACGGTGCTGTTCGCCTCGCTATCGCACAACGTCAACGCGCTGCTGATGAAGGAGCGCGCCGGCTACGACCCGCTCAAGGACTTCGTGCCCGTATCGAACGCGGCGATGCTGCCGCTGGTGGCCGTCACGGCGGCGAATTCCCCGTATCACACGCTGCCCGAGCTGATCAAGGCAGCCAAGTCCGGCGACGGCGCCGTGAGTTTCGGTTCGGCCGGAAACGGCGGCTCGGGACACCTGGCCGCGGAACTGCTGGGGACGACGGCGAAAGTGCATATGACCCATGTACCGTTCCGTGGCAATGGTCCCGCGCTGACCGAAGTCATGGCCGGTCGCGTATCGTTCACCTTCTACCCGATCATCGGCATTGCCGAATACGTGAACCAGAAGCGCCTGCGCGTACTGGCTGTCGGCACCGCCAGGCGGCTGCCCGAGTTCCCCGATGCGCCGACGATGGCCGAATCCGGCTTTCCGGGCTTCGAGGAGACGGCACCGTGGGTGGGACTGCTCGCGCCGGCCGGCACGCCCAAGGAGGCCGTCGACAAGCTTCATGATGCGATGGTCAAGGCGCTGGCCAAGCCCGCGGTGAAGGAGCGCCTGCGCAGCCTTGGCGCGATCCCCGTTGGCGACACGCCGGCCCAGTTCGCCGCATTCCTGAAACAGGACCAGCAGAGGTGGCAGCGCGTGATCCAGTCGGCCGGCATCAAGGCAGAGTGAGCACCACGATGAACGCCCATTCGATTGCGGACCTGCGGGCGGCGGCGCGCAGGTATCTGCCGCGCGCCATCTTCGATTTCTTCGATGGCGGCGCCGAAGACGAAATCACCCTCGATGACAACGTGGCCGCGTTCCGGCGCATTCGCCTGGCCCCGCACACGCTGGTCGACGTGTCTTCGGTCGACACCGGCGCCACGGTGCTGGGCGCCCCGGCGGCGATGCCACTGGCCATCGCACCTACGGGTGCGGTCGGCTTTGGCCGGCACGGCGGCGACGTGGCCATCGCCCGTGCGGCCGCGGCGGCCGGTGTGCCATATACCTTGTCGAGCACTGCCACGGCCTCGATCGAACGGATTGCCGACGCGGCGCCGGGACGGCTCTGGTTCCAGGCCTACATCCTGCGCAACAAGCCGTTCCTGCATGCCTGGATGGACCGCGCCCATGCGGCCGGCTACGAGGCGCTGGTCATTACGGTGGACCTGCCCGTGGGCGGCAAGCGCGAGCGGGACTTCCGCAACGACTTCCGCGTGCCGTTCCGTTTCACGCCGCGAAACCTCCTGGACTTCGCGACGCGCCCACGCTGGGCAATGCGTCTGCTGACCCACGGCATGCCCGTGATGGAAAACCTGCAGGGCCTGGAGGCGGAAGCCCGGAGCGCCAGCGCCGTGGCATCGTCGGTCGGCCGAAACTACGATCCCGCATTCGACTGGGATGCGCTGGCCGCGCTGCGGGACCGCTGGCCGCGCAAGCTGATCGTCAAAGGCATTCTTCGTCCCGACGATGCATTGCGCGCGGCGGCGCTGGGCGCCGATGCGATCGTCGTGTCCAATCATGGCGGGCGCCAGCTAGACGGCGTGCAGGCATCGATCGATGCATTGCCTCCGGTGGTCCAGGCACTGAAGGGCCGCGTGCCGGTGCTGCTGGACGGTGGCGTCAGGCGCGGCAGCGACGTCCTCAAGGCGCGCGCGCTTGGTGCGCAAGCCGTGCTCGTGGGCCGCGCCACGCTCTACGGCGTGGCCGCGGCGGGCGAGGAGGGTGCGCACCGCGCATTGGCGATCCTGCAGGACGAGTACATGCGAACGATGCAACTGTGCGGTGTGACGCGCACCGAGGCGATCTCGCGCGACCTGATCCTCGGCGCGGGACGGATGGCCGATGGCGGACCGCGCTCACAAGAGCCCATCGCGCATTCCCCCGCTGCCGTCAGCGCCTGACCCCGGACCCGTCACATCACATGAGGTCGCCTGGAGACCTCGACCCTGCCATGCGCGCAACGAGGCCATCTCGTCAGAGGCGTGGTGCGCCGCCGTCAGGATGTGCCGGCACCGGATTCCACCGCCGCGAGCCTGAACACAGTCGGCGCACCATCCATGAACGCGCCCATCTGCCGACCGATGCGGCGATAGTGATCGGCCTTGACGTGGGCCTGGGCCGCAGCCTCGTCGGCATAGCGCTCGATAAAGACATAGACGCGGTCTTCATCCGAGCGCCACAGCTCATATGACAGGCAGCCTGCTTCACCGCGCGATGCGGCGACCAGGTCGGCCGCCAGCGCTTCGAACTCGGCCTCCCGGCCTTCCTGGACTTTGATCTTCGCAACAATTCCACGCATTGCCTTTCCCCCTGCTGGTATGTTCAGTATTCATGCAAGCGACAGCATCCCCTGCAGTCGCTTTGCAACGATGTCTTCCGCCTGGCGCATGATTCGGTCGATCAGTTCTCCGACCGTGGGTATGTCATGAATCAAGCCGGCGACCATGCCGCACGACCAGGCGCCCGCGTCGAGGTCGCCGTCTTTCATGACACGCGGATAGACGCCACCCACCTCCTCGGCGATGTCCGAGAAGGCGATGTCGGCCCCGAGCCGCCTTTCCTTCTCCAGCAGGCGCTCGACCCCGGCGTTGTTCAGCACGCGCTCGGTATTGCGCAGCGGCCGCATCACGAGCCGCGTATCGAGTTCGGTCGCCGCGACGATGGCCTGCTTCACTTTCTGGTGTACCGGCGCCTCGTGGGTTGCGACGAAGCGCGTGCCCATATTGATGCCGCCGGCACCCATTGCCAGCGCCGCCACCAGCGAGCGGCCATCGGCCATGCCGCCCGAGGCAACGAACGGCACCTTGAGCTCGTCCGCGGCGCGGGGCAGCAGGATGAAGTTGGGAACGTCGTCCTCGCCGGGATGGCCGCCACATTCAAAGCCGTCCACGCTGACCGCGTCGCAGCCGATGCTCTCGGCCTTCAATGCATGCCGCACCGACGTGCATTTGTGGATCACCTTGATCCCGGCTTCGTGCAGCATCGGCAGCCATTTCTGCGGGTTGTTGCCGGCGGTCTCGACGACCTTGACGCCGCCATCGATGATCGCGCGCACGTAGCCGGGGTAATCGGGCGGATTGCGCGCGGGCAGGAAGGTCAGGTTGACGCCGAACGGCTTGTCGGTCAGTTCCCGGCAACGCCGGATCTCTTGCGCCAGGGCCTGCGGACTCGGCTGCGTCAGCGCGGTGATGATGCCCAGCCCGCCCGCATTGGACACCGCGGCAGCCAGCTCCGCGAACCCGACGTAGTGCATGCCGCCCTGGATGATCGGATGCGCGATGCCGAACAATTCGGTGATCTGCGTTTTCATTGGCGAATCTCCTTTGAATGAATGGGTGAGAGCGAATGCTGGTCAGAACTGGTCGGCCGGCAACGCCATCAGGCAGGCCGCGCCGGTTTCCACGCGCTGCCGCAAGGCCGGAACCAGCGGCAGTTCGCGCGCGAACCAGTAGCGGGCGAGTTCCAGCTTGCGCGTGAGGAATGGCTTGTTTGCCGCCGCGGGCATGAGGCCGAGCGCCACATCCGCTATCCGCAGCCACGTCCAGGCGCAGGCGACGATGCCCATCATCGTGAGGAAATCGCTGGAGGACGCGCCGGCGTCGTACGGGTCGCGCGCCGGGTCAGCGAACCAAGTGGCGCAGGCGCGGATGTCCTGCACGGCTTGCCGCAGCGCATCGGCATGCGGGCGAAGCGGCTCGCGCTGCCCCGCTTCCGACGCCGTGCCCTCGACCAGTTCGAGGAAGTCAGCGAGCGCGCGGCCACCGCCGGCGGGCAGCTTGCGCAGCACCAGGTCCAGGGCCTGCACGCCGTTGGCGCCTTCGTAGAGCTGGAAGATGCGGCAGTCGCGCACCAGTTGTTCGACCCCGTTGTCGCGGATATAGCCGTGCCCGCCCATCAGTTGCATGGCGTCGTTGGCCGACTCGAAGGAACGGTCACTGAAGAACGCCTTGACCACCGGCGTCAGCAGGCTGCCGATCGCGTTGCGGCTGCCGCGCAGCGCTTCGTCCGGCTCGTCGAGCAGCGTCCTGACGAGCAATCCCAGGGCGCGGGCGGATTCGAGGAAAGCTGCCTGCTTCAGCAGCAGCCGGCGCACGTCCGGATGGACCACGATCGGGTCGGCGGCGCCGCCGCTGCGGTCTTCGGCCTTGGCCGCCCGGCCGGCCAGCCGCTCGCGGGCGTAGTCGGCGGCATGGCCATAGGCGCGGGTCGCCGACGACAATGCCTGCAGCCCGGTGCCGAGGCGCGCCGAGTTCATCATGTCGAACATGCCGCTCATGCCGGCGGACGACTTGCGCTGCGTCCCCGCAGGCTGGCTCGACTCCTGCAGCGGATACGCCAGCGCGTGCTCGAACGACATCGTGCAGGTGGCGCTGCCCTTCAGGCCCATCTTGTGTTCGATGCCGGCCACGACGACGCCGTTGGGGCCGCCCAGCGTGCCGGTGTCGGGGTCCACCACGCGCTTGGGAACAAGGAACAGCCGGACCGTCGAAAGGTCGTCACGGATATGGCCGCTCTCGTCCGGCACCTTCGCCAGCACCAGGTGGATGACATTCTCGGTCAGGTCCTGGTCGCCGCCCGAGATAAAGATCTTGGTGCCACTCAGCCGCCAGCTGCCGTCCGGCTGCGGCACCGCGCGCGTCTTCATCAGGCGCAGGTCAGTGCCGCAATGCGGCTCGGTCAGGCACATCGTGCCCGCCCAGCGTCCCTCGACCATCGCAGGCACGACGTGCTGCAGCATCCAGGGCTCGCCGGTGCGGCGGATCGTGGCATGCGCGCCGGCCGTCAGGCCCGCATAGAGGCCCAGCGAATTACAGGCCGACGCGGAGAACTCGCGCACCGCCTGTCCGATGGTCTCCGGCAGTCCGGCACCGCCGAGTGCCTCGGGCGCYGACACCCGGTTCCAGCCCGCCTCGCACAGCGCGGCGTATCCGGCCGGATAGCCGTCCGGCGTCCGTACCGCGCCGTTTTCGAAACGGCAGCCCTGCTCGTCGGCCGGGCCGTCCAGCGGCGCCCAGACTTCCTCGAAGAAGCGGGCGGCCTGCCCGAGCACCTCGCGTGTATCGTCGCGCGCGAGGTCGCCCAGTGCATGCGGCGCGACCGGCGCGATCACGTCATGCAGCAGGAAGACATAGTCGTCGACGGGAGCTTTGTATGTTGTGGACACAGCAATTCCTTGTTCGTGAATGCAATGGATGGCGATGGATGGCGATGGATGGCGATTGCCGGCGCTCAGGCGTCGCCCCGGCGATAGCCGATATCCCGGACAAACTTCGCCCACTCCGCGTTGGTCTGCTGGACCGACCGGTCCATCTGCGCCGGGGTCAGGGCTTGCGGCGGCAGCACGCCCAGCTTCGCCAGACTCTGGCGATAGGCCTCGGAAGCCGTGATGCCGGAGACGAGCCGGCTCAGCGCCGTGACCGTCTCCGGCTTCGTCCCCGCCGGCGCGAACATGCCGAAGAACCCGCTGATGGCCTCGACCTGGGGCAGGCCCAGCTCGCGGAAGGTCGGAACCTCCGGCGCATACGGGCTGCGTTCGGGGCTGGACACCGCGAGGGCCAGCACCTTGCCCGCCTTTACCTGCTCCATTGCCGGCTGGTAGGCGTCGATCATGAGTTGGACATGGCCGCCGATCAGGGCCTGCATCGCCGGCGCGCCGCCCTGGAACGGCACGTGCAGCATGTCGACCCCCGCGGACTTGCCGAGGATCACGCCGCCGAAATGCCCTTGCGTGCCTTGCCCGTACGAGCCGTAGGTGATCTTCCCGGGATTGGCCTTCATCCACGCGACCAGCCCCTTCAGGTCCTTCGCCGGGATGCCGGGATTGGCGTAGAGGAACAGCGGCGTGCGGCCCAGTTCCGCAACCGGGATCAGCGCCTTCAGCGGGTCGAACGGCAGTCCCTGCGTGTGCGGCAGCAACGTCACGGTGCTGCCCGTCGTCACCAGCAGCGTGTGGCCGTCCGCCTGCGCGCGCGCCACGAAGCCGGTGCCGATCGAGCTGGAGCCGCCGGGGCGGTTCTCGACGATCACCGGGGGCGTCTTCTGGCCCGACATGCCATGCGCCAGCGTGCGCGCCACCACATCGGTGGTGCCGCCGGCCGGATACGGCACCACCAACTGCAGCGTCTTCGATGGAAAGGCCGACTGGGCCAGCAGCGCGCGCGGCAGGCTCGTCGCGGCGGCCGTGGCGGCGCCGGCAAGCAGCCACTTGCCCGCCGTCCTTCGGTCAATGGATCGGCTCATGGTCAGGCTCCTTCGGCGGCTCGGACCGCATAGGGGATGGTGAAACTACGCAATGCGTCGGCCAGCACGGCATCGTCCGCCTCGCGCGCCGGCACGCGGATCTCGACAAAGAAGCCGCGGCTGCCGCGGTCGGTAGCTTGCACCGAGGCGTCCGCACCGCGGCCGATGCCGTCGAGCGCGGCCCGGAACATCCGCTCGATGGCGTCGACCCGCAGCAGGTTCTTCTGGATCTTCCCGACCGATGTCTTCGGCATTTCCGGCAGCACGAAGCAGTGCCGGGGCACCGCCGCACGCTCGGGCATGTGCTCGGTGGCGTACTGCAGCACGGTCTGGGCCGAAGCGCTTGCCTGCGGCTTCAGCACTACGTAGGCGACCGGCACCTCGCCGGCATGCGCGTCCGGCGCACCGACCACGGCGGCGTCCTGGATCGCCGGATGGCCGAACAGGACTTCTTCGACCATCTTCGGATCGATATTGTGGCCGCCGCGAATGATCAGGTCCTTGGCGCGGCCGGTGATCCACAGCCAGCCGTCGGCGTCGAGGTAGCCCAGGTCGCCGGTGTCGAGCCAGTCGCCGTCGAACCAGCGTGCCGCCTGCTCTTGCCCGAGGTAGCCGGGAAAGACCGAGGGCCCGCGCGCGATGACCAGCCCGCACTCGCCCGGCGCGCAGTCGCGCGCCACGTCGCCGTCCGGCTGCACGATGCGCACCTGCTGGTACGGCAGCCGCACCCCCGAGCTGCCGACCTTGACCTGCTCGCCCGGCGGCGTGACGCAGGTGACCGCGGTGGTCTCGGTCATGCCCCAGCTCTCACGGATGCGCAGGCCGGTCATCCGGTAGAAGGCTTGCGCGACAGTCGTCGACAGCGGCGCCGTCGAGGAGGCGACGTAGGTGAGCGTCGAGATGTCCGCGCCGTTGAGCGGGATCGACAGCACCTGGTTGACCAGCGTCGGCACCAGCGTCAGCATGTTGGCCCGCATGACCTCGACGATGTGCCAGATATTGGGCAGCACCGACGGATGACGGAAGCCCGCCGCGGTCATCAGGATCACGGTCGCGCCCTTGGCCAGCGGGCCGAAGCAGCCGACCACGGCGCCGGCGACGTGAAAGATCGGCACGCCGACCAGCCGCACCTCGGCCGAATCGAACCCCGTCAGGTATTTCGACGCCCACACCCAGAACACCTGGTTGCGGTGCAGGTGGCGCGCCAGCTTGGGCGCGCCCGTGGTGCCGCCGGTGTGAAAGAGGGAGGCGGTGTCGTCGGGCGAGAAGACGCGCCCCGACAGCAGCCGGTCGGCGGGATAGCGCTCCACGGCCAGGGCGAAGTCGATCACGGGTATGCCTGCGACCGCCGCCGGGGCAGTCCCGGTCCCGCCCACGCGGATCACCGCCGCCAGCGACGGCAAGCCATGGGCAACCGCCTCGGCCTTGGCCCAGATCTCGGCGTTGTCCTCGCCGCCGTAGGCGACCAGTACCTTGGTCCCGGCCGAGCGGAACATCTGCACCAGGATGTCGGGCTCCAGCATCCAGTTGGCCGGGTTGACGATGCCGGCGGCCTGCGCGCCCCACAGCACGAACTGCGATTCGGGGATGGCCGGCAACAGCACCGATACGACATCGTCCTTGCCCACGCCGAGGTCGCCCAGCAGGTTGGCCGTCTGGTGCACCTTGTCGCGCAGCTCGGCATAGGTGACCTGCCGCGCGCTCTCAAGAGGACGCGCGCCGTCGGTGAAATAGTGGATGGCGACCTTCGACGGCTCGACGGCGCAGCCGTCCATCAGCATCTCGTAGGTAGAGGCCGGCAGCTTGCGCTCGGCGAGCGGGACGCGCTCGAAGCAGGCCACGTCGGCTTCGCTAAACAGGACCTCGTCGGTCCAGTACTCAGGCATGGGGGCGGTCATGGATGACTCCGTTGCAGTGCTCATTCGCGTTCAAGGTTGATGTCGCGTGCCAGGCGCGCGAAGCGGCCGGACTCCTGGCGGTAGTACGAGGCGGCCTGGTCGAGATCCATCGCGGTCCCTGGCAAATTGCCTCGCTCCGCCACCCAATCGCGGAATGCCGCCTGGCCCACGATGTCGTTGGCCGCCTTTCCGATGGCATCGGCGGTGGTCCGTGGCAGCCTGGCGGACACGAAGAGCCCGGTCCACATCGAATAGTGGAAGCCGCGCAATGCCGCGATGTCGTCGACGGACGGAACCTCCGGCAGCGCGGCGTGCCGGTCCGCGGACAGGACGCCCAGCACCTTGATCTTTCCCGCTTTGGCGGCCTGGATGTAGGCAGGAATCAACGGCATGAAGGTGATGTCCACCTGCCCGCTCATCACGTCCTGCACCGCTGGCGCACCGCCCTTGTAAGGCACGTGGTTGACCGGGATACCGAGGCGCCTGCCGAAATCGACGCCAACCATGTGAAAGATCGAACCCACGCCCGTGCTGGCAAACGACAGCGGCTGCGCCCCGGGCAGGCGGGCCTTCCCGGCCAGTTCTCCCAGGCTGTTCGCCGGGTAGTTGGGCCTCGCCATCACGGCCAGCACGCCCGACGTCAGCAGCGCGACCATGCGGAAGTCTTCCGGCTTGTAGCGCACGCTCGTCATCGCCAGCGGCGGCAGCGTCAGTTCGTTCGGCGACGCCACGACCATGGTCAGTGTTTCGCTGTCGGCCTTAAGTAAGCGCTGTGCGCCAAGCGACCCTGACGCACCGCCGAAATTCTCGACAACCACCGTACGGCCCAGGCGCGTGCCGAGGTCCGGCTGAATCCGCCGCGCGACAATGTCGAACGAACTGCCCGCCGGGTAGGGAACGATCAGCGAGGCGGGCGTGCGGCCTTGCGCAAGCGCGCCGCCTGCGGGCGCCGCGCCGAGCATCAGCAGCGCCACGGCCGCAATCCGCGCGCGGCCGCCGCCGCATGCAGTAGTGATCATCTTGTTGTCTCCAGTCTTTTTCTTTCTTGGGGGGGCCGCCATCGCCAGGGCGAAGGAAGCCACGCCGCGCGACGGCATGCGTCGCGCGGCGCCGGGTGGCATGGCGCGTCGGTGCGGGAGTTGCCTAGAAGTAAAGCTTGGCCAGCGATTCCGCGATGCAGACCGGCCTGGCCGATCCTTCCATCTCGAACGTGACGTTCCACGTCACCTTCACGCCACCGTCGCCTTCGTCATCCACCGCTTGCAGGACCGCGCGGACGCGCACCTTCGCGCCGACCGGCACGGGCGCGGTAAAGCGGACGCGGTTCAGGCCGTAGTTGACCCGCGCCCGCACGCCCTCGAAGCCCGTCACCTGCGCCATCAGCATCGGCAGCAACGACAGCGTCAGCAATCCGTGGGCAACGGGGCCACCAAACGGCGACTCACGCCTGGCCCGCTCTGGATCGACATGGATCCACTGGTGGTCGCCGGTGGCCTCGGCGAACAGGTTCACCTCGTGCTGCGTGACCTGGTGCCAGTTTCCTGGCCCGGCCTCCTTGCCCTGGAACGCTTTCAGGGCTTCGATCGACGTGAAGGTTTGCATGGTGGTTTCCGTGTCCGTGGTGAAGGAGATTCGGCCGCCTCTCAGCGCCCCGTGAAGCGGGCCTCGCGACGCTCGACGAAGGACTGGATCCCTTCCCTGAAGTCTTCCGATGCGAAGACCTCCTCGCGCACCTGCGGGATGACCGCGATGGCTGCCTGCTCGCCGTGTTCGATATAGGTCAGCGCGGCCGCCTTGGTCGCGCGCAGGCCGATCGGCGCGACCTTGCTGATTGCCCGCGCGATTTCCATGGCGCGCTCGCGGTGCCGTCCGTACGGATGGACTTCCTGGACAAAACCGCAGCGGTAAGCCTCTTCGGCAGAGAATTCATCGCAGAGGAACAGGTGGTACATCGCATTGCCCCAGCCCGTGCGCGTGAGGTAACGGTAGTGCGCGCCACCGAGCGGGGCGATGCCGCGCTTCGATTCCATCTGGCAGAAACGTGCCGTATCGGCGGCGATCACGATGTCCGAAGCCAGCATCTGCTCGATGCCGATGGTGTAGGTGATGCCGTGGACCACCGAGATCACCGGCTTGCGGCAGCGCTTCCTGAGGCCGAAGGGATCGACCTGGTCGTCGGGAATCGGCTTGGCCGTGGCGGTCGGGCCGAAGAACTTCGGCATGTCGAGGCCGGCCGTGGTGTGCTCGCCCGCCGGGTCGAGCACCGCCACCCACAGGTTGTCGTCATTGTCGAACTCGGTCAGCCGCTGCGAGAGCTGCTGCATCAGTTCCGGGGTGATGGCGTTCTTCTTGCCGGCGTTGTCGAGCGAGATGATGGCGATATGGTCCTCGATCGTCATGCGGACTTCGGGCGTCGCTGCTGCGTTGCTCATGAT